>JAUWOI010000102.1 GCA_030612185.1 Anaerolineae bacterium | reverse complement strand
GAGCATGGGCGCTGAGGACATTATAGAGATAGATATAACCAAGATAGTGAAGTGATAGGCGTCCAATATCACTTCCCCAAATCTTTCGCCTGCATACCTGTATCAGTTGGCAGACGTCCAATCCCTTTTTGACCACAAAATCAACTTCGCGGCCTTTATAAGTTCCAGTCGGTAAGTATCTCAAAGAGTTCGTCTTTTCGCATTTGGGGTGCCTTTCGTTATCTATTTATCTTATTCGCTTCTATATAAATCTCTTCCAAATTTAATCTGTAACTTTAACCTTTTTTCGTAATAGGTTCTTCCGGTAGTACATATTCCAATTTTTCTATAAGTTTTCTTGATTTTTTAGGTATTTCTGCGAATACACTGGAGACGGCCACCACATGGTCGAACCTGGTGCATCTCTATGAGACCATGGTCAGTGCGATGAGAGGAACCATCAATGCCACCGATGGCGGCCCGGGCTACGTGATGACCCATATCTCTCACGCCTACGAACACGGGGCCTCGCTCTATTCGACCTTTCTGGGTCGCCAGGTATCTGACCCAGATCCGCTGGTGAGGCAGGCGCAGTGGCGGGCGGTCAAGCGAGCCACCACCGAGGCCATCCTGGCTGCCGGCGGTACGCTGACCCATCACCACGGTATAGGCCGTGACCACGCCCCGTGGCTTGAGGAAGAGGTCGGCCCGGTGGGTATGAAGGCGCTGCGGACACTCAAGCAGACCTTTGATCCCGGCGACATTATGAACCCCGGCATCCTGCTGCTCTTGTAGAAGAGATTCGTAGTGGCGACTTCAGTCGCTCGCTCCTTGCTATGGATGACTAGAGTCGTCACTACGAGCAAATTGCCAATGTCCAGCAAAGGAGACGAGAATGGACAAAACTTCCCACGTGCGCCCTTTCTCTGCTGATATCCGCCGGGAGAATGTAGAGCGCCTGGCCCAGGAGGACTTCGATGTATTGATCGTGGGCGGTGGCATCACCGGCGTGGCGGTGGCCCGCGACGCAGCGAAACGTGGCTTCCGCACCGCCCTGGTCGAGAAAGACGACTTCGGCAGTGGCACCAGCAGCCGCTCCACGCGGCTCATCCATGGTGGCTTCCGTTACCTGGAGTATGGCGAATTCAAGTTGGTGTTCGATGCCTGCAGCGAGCGGCGCGTGCTACGCAAGATTGCTCCCCGGTTGGTGCGCCCGTTGCCCTTCCTCTACCCGCTCTATCGAGGGCAGAGACCTGCTCCCTGGAAACTCCGCGCCGGGATGATGGCGTACGATGCCCTGAGCCTATTCCGTAACGTCCAACGCCACCGCTGGATGCACCCACCGGAGGTACAGCGACGCGAACCGCTGGTCGCCGGACGGGGGCTGCTCGGCGTCGCCCGCTACTACGACGCTCAGGTGGATGACGCCCGCCTGACGCTGACAACCGCCAGGGCTGCCCACCTCCACGGCGCGGTGATAGTCAACCACGCCCCCGTGGTCGGGCTGATGAAAGCCGGGGGGCGTATCGTCGGTGCTCACGTCGTCGACAAAACAAGCGGGCGGGAGATCGAGGCGCGAGCGTCTGTCGTCATCAACGCTACCGGCATCTGGACAGACCGCGTGCGCGAACTGGACGAGCGGGACGCCAGGCCGATGACCCGTCCGACCAAAGGGATTCACCTGGTTATCCCCCGTGCGCGGCTGAGTAGCCAACACGCAGTCATCTTTACCGTCCCCTGCGATGGTCGCCATATCTTCCTCATCCCCTGGGGCGACTTTGCCCTCATCGGCACCACTGACACCGACTACCAGGGTAACCTGGACAACCCGGCTACCACACTCGACGACGTTGAGTATCTGCTGGAGGCAGTGCAGCACACTTTTCCCGGCGCACAGATCAAACACGACGACGTCATCAGCACTTTTGCTGGCCTGCGCCCGCTCATATCCGCCCCTGGCAGCCCGTCCGCGCTCTCTCGCGGGCACGAGATCGTGGAACACAAATCCGGCCTCATCACCATCACCGGCGGCAAACTGACCATACACCGGCTGATGGGTGAGCAATTGACCGATCACGTCGAAAAAAAACTTGCGGAGGAGTTTGGTGTACCTGCTCGATCCGAGTGTCGCACTAAGGAGCCGTTGGAGGGGGCGCAGATCGAACGCGTGCAAGTGAGCGGTGTGGACGAACCGGTGGGCAAGCATCTGGTAGAGACCTATGGCGGCGATGCCACGTGGGTGCTGGCCTATGCGGAGGAAAACCCCAACCTGGGAGAGCGTTTCGTGCCGGAATTGCCTTATCTGATGGCGGAGGTGCTCTACGCTGTACAGCACGAGATGGCGCTGACGCTGTGCGATGTGCTCATCCGCCGCACCCACGTCATCTACGAGACACGGGACGGGGGACTGCAGCGGGCTCGTGCCGTGGCCGAACTGATGGCTCCACGCCTGGGCTGGGACGAGATGGAGGTCGAGCGCCAGATGACCGGCTACGCCGCGCAGGTTGCCCTCACCCAACAGTGGCGGGTGTTGCCCTGAATCAAGATTCACAGTATAATCCATTAGTGAGAAGTGGCTGCCAGTAGTTGTATGAGCATCAATGAGTATTGAAGTAGTTGGCGAAATCACCAACATTGAAACAATCGCGGTTGGCCACTCAATTCGTGAGATTGCACGCTTGCGCAGGGTCTACGGCGCTGGCCGTTGGAGAAAGCTAAAAGGGATTGCGATGGTTTGCCTTTCCGATGGTACGATATGCGAGACTGAGATACACTGGTACGAAGCACACGGGATTGGTAAAAAGGAAATCAAGATCAAGCGTATTTTGTGGGAGTAATACCAATGGTGAAGCAACGTGATTTAGAAACACAATTTGTTGTTTGCATCGAGAATGAAGGTTACCCAGTGTCATTGGAGTTGCGAAAAATCTATCAGGTGCTACCTGACGCCCGCGTTGCTGCACACCGGCTTGTCCGAGTCATTGACGAATCAGGTGAAGATTACCTGTATCCAGCAGACTATTTTGTTCCAATTGAGTTACCACAGGCTGTAGAAAAAGCCTTTTCGCTAGTAACCCACCACTCGTTGCAGCCAATGCTGCTAACGCAGCGTGGCTGAACTCAACACTACACCGTGGAGGGACATTGCGTATGGAAATCACCTGGTATGGACAAACCTGCTTCCGGCTGAGCGAACGGGGTCTGGCGGCTGTCGTGACCGATCCGTATCCGCCCAACGCCGGTCTTACCTTTCCCCGACCCCGCGCCAATGTCGTCACCGTCAGCCACGATGATCCTCAGTGTTGTTACACAAAAGGCGTGCGAGGACCTTTTAAACTCCTCGACGGCCCCGGCGAGTACGAAATCGGCGGCGTGTTTATCACCGGCATCACTACTTTCGCCGATGGCGAACATGGAGCATCACGTGGCCTGAATACCATCTTCACTTTTGGCTTCGATGGCCTGACCGTGTGTCACCTGGGGAGGCTGGGGCACGTACCCACCCAATCCCAGGTGGAGGGCCTAGGAGCCGTGAACATCCTGCTGGTACCCGTGGGAGGAGGCGGAAGCCTGACCCCGGCTCGGGCCTCCGAGGTCATCAGTCTCTTCGAGCCAGGCCTGGTCATCCCGATGTACTACAAGGTGCGGGGATTGAAGGTCAGTCTCGGCACCCTGGATCCCTTTCTGAAAGAGATGGGGCTGGAGAAGGTGGATAGCCAGGAGGTGCTCAAGGTCAGCCGGACCAGCCTGTCGGAAGAAACGCAGGTCGTTGTTCTGAAACCGAGGCAACGAAATGGAGGGTAAGATGCGGAAGTTCCATCTGTTTGTCCCTGCACTGCTCGCGCTGGTATTGGTCGCCTGCCAGGGAGGGGCTACTACAGGCGTGGACGACCTGCTGGAATCGGGGCGCGCCCACTTGGAGGCGGGTGAGTACACGGAAGCCATCACCGACCTGGAGGCCGCTGTCGAGACAGACCCGGACAACAGCGAGGCTTATTTCTTGTTGGGGCAGGCTTACAACCAGACCGGTGAATTGATGAAAGCGGCCGATGAGTTTCGCACGGTGATCGCGCTCGACCCCGACAAGGCCGCCGCTGCACACCACAACCTGGGTGTGACGTACTTCCAGTTGCAGGAGCCTGGCGCTGCTGTCGCCGAGTTCCAGGCCGCCCTGGAGTTGGACCCTGATGACCCCGACTCGCACTACCAACTCGGCGCAACCTACCTCATCTTGGCGCTCTCGGGGGCTGATCTTACGACACCGCCAGACCCACAATTTCTGGAGCAGGCGGTCGCCGAGTTGGAGGCTGCGCTGGAGTTGAGGGAGAACATGCCCGAGGCGCTCATTGGCATGGGTAACGTCTACATCCAGCAGGGAGAGTACACGGCAGCCATTGAGGCACTGCAACGTGCTACTGAGCAGGCACCGGATTTGCCAGAGGCCTACTACGCGCTGGGAGAGGCTTACGCCAGGAGTGGTGATACGGCGGGGGCATGCGAAGCGTATAGCAGTTTCCTGGCTCTGGACCCGCCGTCAAACTGGCGCATCCAGGGCAAGCAGGCAATGACCAGCCTGGGATGCCCATGAACGGCTGGCCAAGACAAAGTGTAAACTGATGTTTAAACTTTTGATGTCGTGGAACATCCGGCCTGGTTGCGAAGACGAGTATTTTGAGTTCGTCGTGCGGGAGTTCGGGCCAGGACTGGTCAAACTGGGGGTGCGGCCCACCGACGCCTGGTACACTGCCTATGGCGACCGTCCGCAGATTCTCATGGGTGGCATTGCAGAAGAATTGGAGAGCATGCAGCGTGCCCTTGTATCAGATGAATGGCGCAGTCTGAAAGAGAAACTGCTCACCTACGTGACCGACTACAGACAAAAGGTCATCCGCGCCAGCGGGGGCTTCCAGTTGTAGTGGATCCGGCAGGGAAAACAAAAGCGGGCGTGGCTCCTGCAACCACGCCCGCTTGTCTGTACGCGAAGTCGGCTATTCGCTCTTATCGCTGCCCTCACCAGTGGATTCGCTCTCCCCAGACGTTTTCGACGACGTTTTTGACGGCTTCTTGGTGCTCCCTGTCCCCGAGGTGGATGACTTGGCCCGGTTGTCGGTGACATAGAAACCCGAGCCTTTGAAGACGATGCCTACAGGTTGGATCAGGCGGCGCACCTCGCCCCCACACTCCGGGCAGACTTTCACCGGTTCGTCGTTCATATGCTGTCGGCGTTCGAAGCGCACACCACAGGTCTGACACTGGTACTCGTATAACGGCATATACCTCACTGGCCCCCTACCGAACTCTACAAAAATACATTATACCGCGAACAGGTCGCTTATGCAAGCGGTGGATACAGGGATACAGGGACAGAGGAATTCCCCTATACAGAAGACCGGCAGGCCGTGCTGATGAAGGAGCGAGGGCAAGCGGAGTTGACACTACTCTCCGAGGAAACACTGGAGGCCAAGATCGCGGCCATCACCTGCTACCACTCACAACTCAGCACTTTCTGGTCCGACGTGGTGGAGATGGCGGCAGCGGTACGGCCGTTTGCGGAGCGGCACTGGCTACTTGCTGCTTAGCACCTATTCCGAGAAGTGTTCGTAGCGGCGGTTTCAACCGAGAAGTGTTCGTAGTAGCGGTTTCAACCGCTTGGGGAACGACTAAAGTCATTACTACGGGTTTTTCGGAGTAGATTCGGTTTGGGCCTTTGCTTTTGTTTTCGCGATGAAGCGATCTTCGTCAATGATGAACCGCTCGTGGGTAGCCTCCCCGATTTGCTCTATCGCGTCCCACGCCTCGACGCGGAACACCAACCGGCGACCCTCCACCTCCAACAGTTCGGCGCGGGCGCGGACGTGCATCCCCACCGGCGTGGGGGCCAGGTGGCGGACGTTTATCCGCCCACCCACAGAGGTCTGGCCCGGCGGGAAGTGGTCTTCCAGCGCCTGCACCGCCGCGCCCTCCATCAACCCCACCAGCGCGGGTGTGCCAAAGACAGGCACCAGCCCGCTGCCCCAGCGGGCTGCCGTATCCGCCTCGGTTACGACCGTCTCTACTTCGCCTATCAATCCGGGTGCAAGTTTGCCCATCGGTCACCTCGTCAGGAACGGGATAATGAACCTAAACAGACAGTACACGTCCAGTGCCGCCAACCCGGCGAAAAGGGCGGCTATCGCCCAGGAACGTAATCGCTGTGGCAGGGCGCCCGCAAGCGCATCCAATCCCAACGCCACCGCCACCCCGATGGGGATGAGGGCCGGAAAGAGATAGCGGCCCTGATGCTGGACGAAGGTCAGGTTGTGCCACACGAAGGAGAAAAAGGTAAGAATGGCGGAGAGAGCCAAGAGAAAAAGTGGGAGGATTGGGGAGTTGGTAGATTGGGAGATTGGGAGATTGGTGGATTGGGAAGGACGGCGGTGTTGGAAGAGCCAGGCGATGAAACCAGCGACCAGAAGGGTGGAGAGCAGCGTCAGCCCCTTGTAGATGCGGGCCGGGAGTACCACGCCCATCCAGCCAAACTGTCCCCAGAAACTCTGGAAGGTAAAGCGCCAGGCCCGTTCCCAGTAGGCTGCCCAGCCGTGGAGCGCCAGATACTCAGAGGTGCGCAGTTGTCCTTCGACGATTTCGTTATGCCGCACCAACCCCAACGGATCGCTCCAGCCATAGGTGAGGCCGTTGCGGATGAACCAGGGCGCGGATACTATCAGCGCCGGGACAAGCATCCAGGCCAGTTGCCCCACGGCCCACCCCCATGTCCGGCGCTCGCGCCGCCAGCGGACCAGCACTGCGGCCATAGCCACCACCACGACGGCATAGGCTGTCGTTTTGGTCAACAGCGCCACCGCCAGCAGCAGCCCGATCTGCCACGGGCAGTCACGCTTCCTGTCTCCGCCGACGTAGACCACCAACGCCCACAGCGTGCCACCCACCACCAGTTCCGCCAGTGCATCGTTGTTCACCCCAGCGGTCATAGCCACGTGCTGGGGAATGAAAGCGATCAAGGCGATAGTTATCAGCGCCAATCCGGGCTGCGTCGGGAAGATCGCCCGCACGGTCCCGAAAACGACCAGTAGCAGCAGTGCGCCCAGCGTCACAGAGATCAGCCGCAATGGCAGCACCGCGCCGCCAAAAAGCAGGTAGACCGGAGTCGCCAGCAGGTAGTAGAGTGGCGGCTGGTGATCCTCGTACTCCACTAATGCGATGGGGAGTTCCGGCGGAAAACGCTCCGACTTAAGGCGCTCTAGATACGCCTGGTCGTAGTCGCCGTGCTCCAGTACTGGGAAGCCCCGCCCCTCGGCCAGCGCGCGGACGTAGTTGTAGTGTGCGGGCTCGTCGGGCACCTGCCAGGTGGGGGTGAGAGCCGCGTAAAGAACGCCAATCGTGGTGTAGGCGGCAACGATGGCGACCAGGAGGACACGCAGGGGTAGTGCAACTGCCTGATTCCGTGCTCCCACTGCTATCCCATCACCTTTGCTAACAGGTCAGTCAGGTCACCATAGTCGTAGGGGGGACGCTTACACACGGCTAGGATACTTACCCACTGGTCGGCCTCATCAATCAGATAAACCACGCGCCAACGGTCTAGCCTTAGCCACCATAGTTCGACGTCGGGTTCTGACCACTCCAGCCGTTTGCTACGGGGCGGGTGCGGATTGTCTTTCAGGTTGTTTATTGCCCGTCTGACTCGCTGGCGTACATGGCCCGGGAGACGCCTGATCTCGCGCCATACACCTGGCGGTACCCAGACCTCATAACTCATGCTGAACGTCCTCCCAGCGAAGCCAGACTGCCGCCTCTGGGTCGCCTTCTGCTGCTCTTAGTTGTTCTAGAGCCGCCCGTGCTGTCTGAATGTCTTCTATGGCTTCCAGCCACTCTGCGAGTTCTTCCCACTCGTCAGCATCCAGCACAGCCAGCCGCCGCCCGCCCGCCGTCAAGAACTGAACAGAGGTCAACACATCGCTTAATGTCGTTACTTCGTTCATCGCCTCTCCCTCAGTAAGACAGAAACGGTATCCGCCGCCCAGCCGATCTCAGGATGTAACATCTTACCCAATCTGACCATGCTCGCATTATAGCCTATCCATTGCAACTGTCAACTGGTTGTCGCCCGTGCGCCCGACCCGCCTACATCCCTCCAGCGTGACGTATCGTGACGTTGCCAATAGCCTGGCTCACTTCCAGGTCAACGCGGTTCTCGGCGCTCCCGTAGCCGGGCGAGGTGTAGACGTCGTCCTGGCGCTGATAGTTGCCCGGCAGTTGGCTACCGGCGAGTCCGGTGTCTACGCGGATGCGCGCCGCCAGGCCAGCCGGGATAACGACGATCGTCTGACCGATAGCACCGTCAATTTTGGCCTGAAAGTCACCCTCATCGGGCAGGATGATCGTAGTCTGGCCAATCCCCAGGCTCACATCCAAGTCGCTCACCGTCAGGCCTGTCAAGTCAACGTCGGATTCTCCCACGCCGAGGCTGATCTCCAACCGCAGGGACACATCGGGATTGAATCCCAGGTCCCAGGTCCGCTCATCACCCCACCCGCCGACGAACGGGACAGACGCGCCCTCACTCTGCAGGGTGAAAGTCGCCGTCTCGCCCTCGACTGAGAAGTCGCGCGTCACCCTTTCCCCCTCGCCCAGATGGATCAGACCTTCGACCAGGTTGGCCGATTCCGGGAGCGCATGGACGCGCAGAGTCCCGACGCCAGGCTCAATGGCGACTCTGGCCTGGGTTGCCCCGCCCAAATCTTGCCTGACCTCTTCAGTGGCCAACGCCTGCCCGATCCCGATGCCCGCCCCAAACAGCCACAATGCGCCCGCGAAGATGGCCAATGTCAGCACCAGGGCCAGCAGTGAACCCCATATCGAGCGGCGGCCGATGAGGAAATCCAAGCCCGCAGCGATGAGCAAGACCGGCCACAGGCGGAAGATCACCTCCCAGACATTCCAATCTAAGACTCCCATGTTGTTCAGCAGAAACACGATGCCCAAACCGATCAGGATTGTGGGACCAATCAGACCGCTCCTTCGCTTTTGCTCGTTCATATTATCCTCCTTTCGCACGACGCAGTAGCAGGGCCAGGCCGGCCAGTATCAGGGCTACCGGCCAGAGGTAGTTGAAAACCGCTGTGGCGGCGGCTGTGATTATAAGTCCCATCGCCAGAAGCACACCGGCAGGGATGAGGGCCCACTTCATTCGTCCTTCTGGGGTTGGCAGGAGAGAGAGCAGACCGAAGGTCAACCCCGGGCCCAGGAAAAAGACCCCGCCCATCTCAACGCCCTCGAGGACGGAAGAAAGGCCAGTGACCAGTCCGATTGTGAGCAGCACGCCGCCGGGGATGACGGCCCACCACTGCTCACGCTTGGTGAAGTAGACTACCCAGAAGGCTGCCCCGATCCCACATAGAAAGAGCGCGCCGCCCCAGGTTTCCTCAGCCTCTGGGGCGAACTGCTCCAGGGCGATCAGCGCCGCCAGGCTGAGCAGGACGAACCCCGGGATGATCGCCCACCAGTTGTCGCGGTTGGTCAGGAACACGTACAGGAAGACCAGGCCACCAGCGCCAAAGAGGAGCGGCCAGAAGTAAGCGCCAACCGCAAGGATTCCAAAGTTTTGGAGCAGGAACAAGGCCCCTGCGGCAATCAGCAAGATTCCACCAACGACATGCACTTCGAACCGTCTCATTTTGAAACCTCCTTTACTCAAACTCGAAATCTCTCCTTATCACTCTCCTTACGCAAGAAACTGTCTGCAGGTTTCGCCCATCTTTATCGCTGCGCTTATTATAACACAGAATCCTACTGGAAGCATTGGGCACATGAGGGGTTTGGGGATTGGTCAGGTGGCCAATCTTTTACCTGGTCAAGTGACCAGGTTTCACCTTATTAGAATGCATCCTTTGAACTCCCCGCCTTTGACTTTTAACGATGAATGTGCTAATATATGAACACTTGGCCTTATCAGTGGGGATCCCTTATCATCCCTCGTGCGGTTCGATTGCGCGCATTTATCGGTTTATCCATTTTGTGCCGCGAAGTCGGCGGGGCACGGTCGGAGACCGGCCCCAGCCCGGGGTGTAAAGATCAGGACCGCACCCAGACGCGCCAGTGCCAGTCTGCGTGGGGTGCCTTGTGGCAGGTGAGGGCCTTGCTGGTGCTCACCTGTTTTTGTGCCGGCTTCGCGGACCAGGTCTTATCACAGGGAGGGTATTTATGAGTGCAGAGTTCATTTCTCGTATTGCAGGTATGGTTCTGATGGCTACTGGGGGGGCCTTTCTGGGCATCCAGATAGCAGCCCAATTGGAAGGGGCACCCTACCAGTATGCAGCGATCTTTCTGCTCGTCGGCGCTCTGATTGGCCTGGTGCTGACGCCCTACGTGACGGTGCGGCCTTTCGTGGCCCTGCGCAAGCGCATCCGTCAGACACCAGCACATCAACTGTTGGCCGCCACTCTCGGACTGACCATCGGCCTGATTGTGGCTGCCTTGCTCGCGTTCCCCCTTTCGTTGCTCCCGCCACCTCTCAGCCAGATTCTTCCCTTCGTCTGCGCTGTCTTTTTCGGCTATCTGGGCGTCATGGTGATGATCACCCGCCAACGTGACATCTTCAGCCTCATTCGCGGGCGACTACCAAAGAGAGGCGAGGACCCAGATAACAAGGACAATGGACATGTGCCTGTGCTCTTGGCCACCAGTGTCATCATTGACGGGCGCATTGCCGCCATCAGCCACACCGGGTTCCTCGAAGGCGAGCT
>JAUWOI010000467.1 GCA_030612185.1 Anaerolineae bacterium | reverse complement strand
CAAGATGGAACCCACTCTGTGGGCCGCGCTGGATGCCGGTTGCGGTCTCGTCCTGGCCAACAAGATCCCATTGGCCAGGCCGTGGGCCAAAGCGAAACCGTTCTTCGAGCATCCCCACCTGCGCTACGAGGCCACCGTAGGGGCCGGGCTGCCCGTCATCGCCACACTGCACTACCTGCTTGATACGGGCGATCAGGTCACCGGTATTGAGGGCTGCCTGAGCGGGACACTGGGCTACTTGTGCACCGAACTGGAGCGCGGCGTGCCATATTCCGCCGCCGTATCGCAGGCTCGCTCCCTGGGCTACACGGAGCCCGACCCGCGAGAGGACCTGAGCGGGCGGGACGTAGCCCGCAAAACACTCATTCTGGCCCGCACCGCCGGCTGGCCGCTAGAGATGGCTGACCTGACCGTCGAACCGCTGTATCCTGAGAGACTGGCCGGTGTTTCTACAACAGAGTTCATAGCCGCCACGCCCACGCTGGACGAGCAATACATCGCCCGCATCGGCGAGGCGCAGGCCAGGGGACAGACTTTACGCTACGTAGCCCACGTCGGCCCCGATGGCGGCGAGGTAGGATTGGTGGCCGTGCCCCACGATAGCCCACTGGGCGCGCTGCGCGGCCCCGCGAATCACGTCGCCTTCCGCACCGCGCGGTACGCCGAGATACCGCTGATCGTATCCGGCCCCGGCGCTGGCCCAAAGATCACTGCTGCTGGCGTACTGGGCGACATCATCAATCTCGCGGCTATCACGTAATACGCAACACGTTTCACACTCGGGTGCCCAAGTTAGGGAGAGACCATAATGACCACACTGACAATGAAATTCGGCGGCACGTCGGTCGGCAGCGCCGAAGCATTCACCCAGGCCTCCAACGTTGTGCTGGAACAGGCCGAGAAGTGGGACCGGTTGGTCGTGGTCGTCTCGGCAATGAGCGGCGTGACCGACGCACTGACTCAGGGCGCGCTTACCGCCGCCTCCGGCGACGACCGGACCTACCGCGCCACCGTCGCCGACCTACGGGTACGCCACTACCGCGCCGTGGACACACTATTGACCCCGGACGGCGAACGCGCCCAGTTGCTGGCCACAGTGGACGATTACCTGGACGAGTTTGCTGCCTTTTGCCGCAGTGTGCACATCCTGGGCGAAGTCACCCCGCGCGCGATGGACGCCATCACCTCGCTGGGCGAGCGGATCAGTGCTCGCATCCTGGCCGCCCTGCTCCGCCGCCGAGGAGCCCGCAGCGAAGCGCTGGACGCCACCGAACTGATCGGCACCGACGCCACCTTTCAGAACGCCGTGCCGCTGATCGCCCCCACCCGTGCCCGGGTCTCCGCCCGACTGGCCCCGTTGCTAGACGAGGGCATCATCTCCGTCGTGACCGGCTTCATTGGGGCCACCGAGGCGGGCGTGACGACGCCGTTGGGCCGGGGCGGCAGCGACTACAGCGCCGCCATCCTGGGCGACTGCCTGGACGCTGACGAGGTATGGACCTGGACCGACGTGGACGGCGTGATGAGCGCCGACCCCCGCATCGTGCCCGATGCCCGGGTGATCCCCATCCTCTCCTACGGGGAGGTAAGCGAACTGGCCTACTTTGGGGCCAAAGTGCTACACCCCCGGACCATCCGGCCCGTCGTCGAGCGCTCCATCCCGCTGTGGGTCAAGAACACCTTCAACCCCACCTGCCCTGGGACCCGCATCGTCCACGAACCGGAGAGCACGCCCGGCACGGTCAAGGCGGTCACCGCCATCGAGGGATTGAGTATGGTGACAGTCGAGGGGCGGGGGATGATGGGCGTGCCCGGCATCGCAGCCCGCACCTTCGCCGCTGTTGCCAGCCAGGGGGCCAGCGTGCTGATGATCTCCCAGGCCTCGTCGGAGCAATCCATCTGCTTCGTCATCCCCACGGAGACAGTGGAGCCGGTCATCCGCGCTCTCGAGGAGGAGATGGCACTAGAACTGGCCCGGCGGGACATAGATCAGATCCGGTCGCTAGACGATGTGGTGATCGTGACCGCCGTGGGCGCCGGGATGCGCGGCACGCCGGGCGTCGCCGCCCGCATTTTTGGCGCGCTGGGCCGGGGCAACATCAATATCATCGCTATTGCCCAGAGCTCCTCTGGGCAAGGTTATTCGAGTACGCGCTTGCTTGGCTGTGGTTCACGGCGGTAAAATTATCCCGAAAAGGTCAGTAGAAAAGGCACTTGGTATCACATCAAGTGAAACACTCAACCAGGAGGTTTCCCTATGAACATTCTCGTAACAGGCGCGGCAGGCTTCATCGGGTCTCACTTAGCGGAGCGATTGATTGACCTGGGCCATTCTGTGCAAGGACTGGATTGCTTCACAGATTACTACGCCAGAGCGCTCAAGGAGCTCAATGCAAGTCAGGTAAAGGACAAGGGCGTCGTGTTTCTCCCCCTTGATCTGGCAGAAGACGACTTCAGCGCAGTCGTCAACGACGTCGAAATCGTGTATCACGTGGCCGCACAGCCTGGGATATCTGCCGCGACCACATTTGAGACATACGTGAGAAACAACATCACGGCAACGCACCGGCTGCTGGAGGCTGTAAAACAAAGCCCTTCGTTTCGAGGGTTCATCAATATCTCCACGTCATCCGTCTACGGAGCTGACGCCAGCGGGGATGAGACGACGGAGCCCAAGCCCACGTCATATTACGGTGTCACCAAACTTGCCGCAGAACAGCTCGCGCTTGCGTACACGCGAGATCAAGGGTCTCCGGCTTGTTCGTTGCGGCTATTCTCCGTATATGGACCGCGTGAGCGACCCGACAAACTGTACTCCAAACTGATTCGCTGCATTCTCGAAGACAAAGAATTCCCGCTGTGCGAAGGCAGCGAACATCACCTGCGAAGTTACACTTACATCGGGGACGCCATAGATGGGCTGGTGGCAGCCCTGGACAACTTTGACAGGTGCATCGGTGAGATTTTCAACATCGGAACAGACATCACCCTCACCACAGAAGAAGGGATAAGAACTGTGGAGGAGGTCATCGGCAAGCCAGCCCGGATAATAATGGCTCCCAGGAGACCGGGAGACCAGTCAAAGACACACGCCAATATCGAAAAAGCGCGTCGGCTATTGGGCTACGATCCAACCACCACGCTGAGAGAAGGTGTGGAGAAAACAGTTGAGTGGTACAAGCAGCACATTCTTGGTAAGATAGACTTCTAGAGACAATGACCAATCTTCGTAAAGCCGCCTCAACTGACATAAAAGGGATAGCGACTGTCGTTTACGACGTCTGGACGCAGGATATCCTGACCGATATATGCGAAGACCAGATAAAAGATGTCGCTTGCGCACTCTGGGTTGCAGCAGATAAAGACGACATCGCTGGATTCGTCTCAGCGTTTCTGACCACAGGCAAAGATGGTGATCGTCGTTGGGAGGTTGATTTAGTCGCAGTAAAACGTGCTAGTCAAGGACAGCATCTAGGACAAAAACTGGTTATGAAGGCATGTCAGGCTGCCACGATACATAACGTCTCTGTAGCGCGTGCCATAGTGCGTGTGAATAACATCGCCAGCCAGAAGACCTTTGAAAACGCGGGGTTTGTGACGGACCGGAGGATTCACAAACTCCTCTTGTGGACTTCCGAATCAAGTGACAATCCAATTGCCAGTGCCAAAAACGTGACCCTTTTGCCTATGAACACGCTAACTTATCGTGGATTGTGGATAGAAGGACTAACTTCAGAGGGATTGACCATAGAAGAACAGCGGCAGGCAGTAAAAACAGCACGCTCAATGATAGCAAGAGATGGTCGCCTGAATACAGGTGCATTGATTCCCGTGGATGAGGAACACCTTTTGGCAACCGAC
>JAUWOI010000148.1 GCA_030612185.1 Anaerolineae bacterium | reverse complement strand
GGTATGCCATCCGGTGCAATCGCCACCGAAGGGCCCCACGAGTGACCGCTGTTGTCGCTGATGCCCCCGCCGCTGGCCGAGCCCGTCCCTACCTCCTCCCAACTGCTCCCATTCCAGCGCCGCACGTAGATTTCCTTGTTCCCGCTAGGCACAGGCTGGGCCCAGTCTTGCCAGGCAACGTAAGGGATGCCATCCGGCGCAATCGCCACCGAGGGATAGTCAGACCAGCCGCTGTCGTCGCTGATGCCCCCGCCGCTGGCTGAGCCAACGCCTACCTCTTCCCAGCCCGCATTGGCTCTTGGAAGCAGCGTATAGATGCGATTCGCGCGGGGTGACGCGGCAGTGGTAGGTGCGCCGGGGGACTGAATCGCTGACTGTGCTGAAGAGGCGCTGAAATCGCTGAGATGGGCTTCAGCGGCCTCAGCGTCGCTCAGCGCGCTCAGCGGTTCTGGCGACGCGGCGGCGGTGAGGTCGCCGGGCACCAATGTCAAGATCAACAGTGCTGCTATCGTCAAGTTGCATACCTTTGTGCAGGTCAACATCTTCTGCTCCTTCCTGATGTATCGCTTGCGAAAAGACTACCTCGGATAGGGGAACATACGATGGCCTCATAGATGAGGTTCAACAGGGTGAATAATCGTGTTTTCATAGTTCCGCTCCTTTCCGCCAAACTTCAGGTGAATGACGCCCGGCAGGGCGATATCAGAAGCCACGCGGAGCGTTGAAACGCTCCGCTGATACCCGAAACCTGTTAGAAACAGGTTCCAAGATGGCATTTCAGTGCGTTTCTAACGCACTTTGCCATATCAGCCGATGATTTCAATCATTGGCGACTATCAGAAGCACTGCACACATCACACCAAGACGCCCGCCGTACCGTTCGGCTGAGGGCTTCGACCAAACTCAGCCGAAGTCCGCTCACGGCGAGGTCCTTCGGCCTTCCTCATGACAGGCCTGACGGTGGGCGGGCCTTGCGCTGGGTTGAACGTTGACCGCCAAGACGCCCCCAGCCCTGAGGCGCTGTGGCATCCTCTCAAAAAGACGGGACGAGACCTCCGAGGTTTCCTTAACCTGTGGCACCATGCGGCTTCCGAGGCTCCTTGTTCGCCACATTATGTCTGAATTTGGGACAAAAACCTCGGAGGTCTGAGCATTGCCCCAAAATATTGAGAGGATAGGCGCTCTTGTTGGTCAGATGCAAATAATATAGTCCACTTTCCACGGAAGTCAAACCCACGCACCGCCAAGGCGAGTTTGGTATGGGCCACACCGGCCTGAAGAGCCGGTGTTGGGCAGGATACGGATGGTGAATGAAGTTGCCCAGCACCGCCTGTTCACGGCGGTGTGGCTATTCCACTACCACAGACGCCAAAACGCCCGGCGGAAAGGCACAACAGGCCGCCCTTCGACAATTTCAGGGGCAGGCCCACCGGGACGCTCGCACGTCTCGCAAAAGCGCAGTATTGATGTAGCCCAAGGACGCCCGCCCGTTCATCTCCGCCCCCCTGGAAGCAAATCACGTCTCACGTGGTCGGCTGCTACATAGCAAAAGTCTACCACAAATTGTGCCGCCTGTCTGTAGGGACAGTTTGACTGTTGGTGTAGGGAAAGTTTGATCGTCGTTATAGGGAAGGTTAGACCAGTGATGCGAGAGTGTATCACACGCAAGTTTGAATCAGATTTGAATCAGGTTTGAAACCGGTACTAATTGCCTATTGATAATTCTACAACACCCTGCTACGATGAAAGAGCGAGGGGACTGGGGCATGTCATCAGCACAAATCCTGTTTCAAAATCAGGTAAAGCGAGTTCAACATAGCCAGTCGTATGACGTTCAAGTACCAGATTTTGCTCTTGCTCGCCCTCGTGGTCGTGCTCTCGGTGGGCTTCCCCAGGCATGACATACAGGCTGCGTTCATCTCCCCCGCTGACCCTGGCCCCCTTTTCCAAACAACCTACCCGGACATCCGGCTGCCCACCACGGGTTCTGTCCAGGGCAAACTCCGCTCGTCCGCGCGCACGTCCATTCCCACGCCCGATCTGGACAACCTGGCGCCCGCTATCGCCAACCCGGAAGGGGTTTACACGTCGGAGGCCACGTACGACGCTCGTGCCAATGCCTATGTCTTCACCTACACCGGCAGTCACACGACCACCTACAGGCTGGCTATGGACGATATCGAACTTCAAACTGGCCGCCTGCGCGTTGGTGTTGTCACGAACGACAAACCGGTTGCCTATCCCATCGCTGGGGCTGGCCCCCGATACCGGCGCCTCGATGGGGCGATCCTGGAGCCCGCCGAGTTGGCCGCAGTGGCGGAAACCAGGCTGGACAGCCACGGCCTGAATGGGGATCGCCTCGATCTGAGCTATACCGTCGCTGTGGACGGTACCACCCATCACCTCCGCTACGAGATCTGGCTGCAAGGCGGCGCGCTCACGTGGCACGTCACTGCCGTGGGCGGTAGCAGCAGCGGACTGGAGAATTTCTGGGGTTTTCGCATCGGCCCCAGCGAAACCACACCGAACGGCCGCGCCGTCCTCCTGCCCTACCTGCCTGATCCGATCGCTGCCTATGGGTCCAACAGTTTCTTCAGCGCCTACCTGGACCCTGGCAAGAGCAACAGTTATCGCTTCAAGCGTATTGTGGATGAACCAGGTGGCGATCGTGTCAGTGCGTACAATATGGGGATTCCTGAACTCGATAGCGCCGGGCAGATCGAGCCGCTGAATGAAACTGGCTACCTCGCCGTCAGCCCGGTCATCGCCGACGTGCTGCCCCGGCCCAACCAGGCACCATCTCCTCATCGCGCCGACCTGAGCCAGCGTCTGACGCTGGATGTGTGGGAGGTGCTCGGAAGTTGGCACGATCCCTGGCCTCGCGACGCCGTTCGCGCCTGGACCAGCCCTGTCACCGCGACTGTCCACATAAGTGGCCGGGCCTACGATGGCGACCCAGGCTGCGGCCAGGGCCTGCCTGTCGGCAGACAGGGTGTCGTTGTCAGCATCCGCCGTAACGATGCGGAGTTGTGGGCTGCGGTGATCGAAGACGGCGCTACCACCGGTGTCGAGCCAGCGCTCAGCGTGGACGTCGTCGTTGGCGACGTGCTCTACCACCACATCAACAATCGAGGCGCCGACAACTCGTGCGACACGACCGTCTGGCAGCCGGTCATCACTACGCCTGATGATGTCTACCACGCCGGAGACGATTGGAGTGACGTTCAGGGCCATCGTAATTGGCGCTACCTGGAGTATCGCGGCGCCGATGGTTATGCCGAGATGACCTGGCAGTCCGACCACTGGCAGGGGTCCAGTGCCTATAGCCAGATCCATTGGAGCGGTGGTCATCCCGGCCAAAGTACCGAGAGTGATACCTTCCGCCGCTATCGCGGTTTGCTCGGTAACCTGGCCCGCTACGGGATCAGCGACCTCAATGTGATCATCCACGTGTGGCAACGGTACGGCTACGACGTCAACCTGCCTGACCACTATCCAGCCAATCCGGCCTGGGGCAGTCCCGAGGCTATGCGCTCTCTGGTCAACAGTGCCATCGCTGCTGGTCACCGCATTGGGTTGCACGAGAACTACGCCGATCACTACCCCGATGCCCCCAGTTTCGACCGGGGGAACGCCGCGCAAGACGCCGAAGGCAACTCCAAGTTATGTTGGTACAACGCTTCTGCTGATGCCCAATCCTATTGCACGGCGGCCGACAAGACCCTGGCTTTGGCGGATACTGAGGGCCGCCTCATCGCCGCTGAGTATGGACCGAACGCTGGTTACGAGGATGTGGACACCGCCTGGGCCCCTTGGCGGTGGCTGGACCTGGACGCATCCAATCCAACACCTCACACTCACGCTCAAGCCGTCCTGCTGCGCAAGCAGTTTTTCCGGCACCAGCAGGCTCGCTACAATGGCCCTCTATTCGGCGAGGGGGGGGAAGGTTCAGAGCGCTACGATACGTACTACGCCGGTTACGTAGATGGCGTCGAGGCCCAGATTGAAGGCCGGGCCGGTGCGCCCGTCGTGCCTGATTTCGAGCTGCGTGCTGTGTTACCGTTGCAGGTAAACCAGGGTATGGGATATATGCAGCGTTACTTCTTTCCCTCTTCGCTCAGCGATCTTGAAAGGCTCGAGGTGGCACGTGACCACCCCTTCGACCAGGTAGACCAGGATCGCTACCGCGCCCACCAGATCGCCTATGGGCATAGCGGGTGGCTCAGTTATGGGAATGGGTTCCCCTGGCTGCGCCCGTCTCTTGGTGACACGCTGACCGAGTACTATCTGATGCGCGCCCTGCAAACCCGCTATTTGAGCAGCGCTATCCAGACTATCTCTTACGAAGTTGACGACACGTGGACAGACCTGGGCGGCGCGATGCAGGCCGGCGTGGATCTCTACGCCCCCCATGTGCGCCTGATCTACGCCGACGGCACACACATCCTTATCAACGGCGAACAGAGTCGCGGTTGGTACGCCACGCGCGACGACTTCAGGCATCGCCAGGGCCTGCCTGTCGGCAGACAGGGCGAGCACGGTTGGCACTACCGCTATTGGGACGGCACCTCATACCACGACTTGATCTGGGATCCCGATCGGCAGATTTGGCAAGGACCGGCCGCTAATTGCCAGATCAGCCGCTGGTCCCTGCACCCGGACGATTGTGAGCCATCTGTGGTCTGGATCAGCCCGGTGACGGCTACCGTGCACGTTCGTGGCTGGACTGAGGACCTTGATCCAGGCGGCGGTGACGGCATCACCGCCGCCTTATGGCACAACGACACCAACATCTGGTCCCAGACCATAACCAACGGCGACCCCACGGTCTACGCGCCTGACCTGGCGGTAGAGGTTGTGGCTGGCGATACCTTGGCCTTGCGGGTCAGTCAGAATGACGACTCTGGTTGGGACTCCACACGCTTTGATGCCTGGCTCACTTATGATGACACTGTTACTCATACCTGGACAGTACAGCCGAATGAGACCAGTGCTGCCCGCTTCACCCTACCGCCCAACGGTTGGTTGGCCTGGAATGCCAGTGACGGTTTCCTGGCCTACACCTCTTTACACGCCGACGGCGGTATCGTAGACTACAGCGAGAGCGCCGCCTACACCTTTGCCCGTAGTCGAGACGGCGTCTTACGCACGATCGGAGCGCTCACTACAGATGGGACTGCTGCGCTGGTGTCGTCAGCCGTCTCAGAGGGGCGAAACATGTACGCTACTGATGTCACTTTTGTAGGACACCACGGTCGCCCGGTGCTCACCAGCACCGAACCTATCAGCATCAGTCTGACCTACAGCGACACGCACAGCTTTGTGCTAGCGGCCGCCCACTACCCGGCTGCCCGGCAGTACCACGTGACCTACGCCGACCTACCAGCCAGTTGGTATGCCGCCGACGGCATCCTTCCTGGCCAGATTACAGTACGCAATCTGACCGCTGGAGGCGTCCCTGGCAGTCCGGTTCCCTGGAACCTATCTGGCGATCGCGCCATCAGCGTGATGTTACGCAGCGGCCAACAGATTCTGGTGGAGCATACATCGCCATAAGGATTCTCTCCGCGTTGGACGTTTGTAGTAACGATTTGTAGTAACGGTTTGTAGTAACGGTTTGTAGTAACGATTTGTAGTGACGATTTGTAGTGACGACTTCAGTCGTTCTTTGGCTCGTTCTGGCCTATAATCTCTGCAATTAACGACTAAAGTCGTCACTACGGATATTCTTCAGACATGCTCTGAGAGAATCGGCGCCCTCACTGTCCCGTACTTCCAGGCGCTACTGGTAGCAGTCACCGATAATCCCTTCCCACCACCGGCAGGTAGATCTTGAACCCCAGGGGCGATGGTGTGAGTACCGTGAAGTCCCATTTCGCCGACCAGACCCCGGCGCCACAACCATTGGACGCCCGCACGCGCCAGTAGTAGACGCCGCCGCTCAGGCCGGATGCGGGTGTGTACTCTGTGCTGGCCGTGGTCTCATCCCTCTCCAGGCTGGAGAAGTCCGTATTGTCGTCAACCTGGATCTGGTACTCCTCTGCGCCGGTGACTGTGCCCCACTCGAAGGTGGGTCTGTTGCCGCCGGCCGCGCTGCCGTCCACCGGTGCCACCAGGACGGGAACACCGGGCGTGTCGCAGGTTCCACTACCCCACGCCAGCGGGAGGCCTTGCGTGGCCGCGCGGCCCCAAGGATACACCCTGCGCAGCGTTACGGTGTCACTGCCGACAAAGCCCGCATCCGGCGTGAAGGTCAGCTCGTCGTCGTCGCTGTACTCCCCGCTGGTCGTGCAATGGTCCTCCCCTGTCACGTACCACGACAGCCCCGTGCTATCGCCCACCTGCGGTTCGTACGGGGTCAGGCCGATGGTGATGGGTTCGTCTTGTAGTGCATACTGACCCGCCACCGGCAGCGGCCCCTGGCAGGACCAGGTGACGGCCACGCGGAACGTGTCGCTGTCCCACAGCCCACCGGGGTCGGTCACGTGGATCGTGACGTCGGTGTAGCCGCACCAGTCCGTGCTTGGATTGACGTAAACGTAGCGGTTGCTGTCGAGCGTTACGCCTGCACCGGCGGGTGGGGTGCCCTCGATGGTGTAGGTCAGCACGTCAACGGGGGTCTGCGCGTCCCAGGCGTAGGCCCACAGATCAATTGTGCTGGTTGGGCTGGTGGTCTGGTCGAAGACCTGGTTCGGCAGGTCAGAGAGGGTGGGCGGCCTGCCGAACTGCCAGTGATTGTAGGCTGCTGTTGTGTGGGCATCGTCGGCCTGGTCTAGCAGCAGACTGGCGCGCTCGGCGTCCACCAGGAGCACGTTCGTGAGGGTGTATGGGCCATCTTGACCACTTTCCAGGATGTCGTCACCGTCAAAAGAGAGCGTCAAGTTGTGTGTTCCGGTCGGAAGCCCGGTGTGGAGCATACCATGCCCAATGTAGGTGCTGTCCGTCGCCACCAAGTCCGCCGCCAGAGTGTATGTCCCGACCTGGGTCACGCTGATCTGCACACTGACGTCCAGCCACTCGTAGCGTCCGTCACCATTGGTGTCCCGGGGCTGATCGCTGTACTGCCCGGTCAGCGAGGCAGCGCCGGTCGCGATGGAGAAAGAGGTCTCGGCTGTGCGGGTGTATGGCTCTGTCTGATAAACCCCTGTCGCCTGTATCAGAACAGCGTAGAAGCCGCCCACATCGGTCCCTGCGTAACTGTTGCCATAGATGCCGTCGCCAGCCGCCTGATCATAGTGCACGCCGTCGTCATATAGGTTCAGGGTATCGAAAGCGCCATCCGGTCGCCAGATAGAAGCCTGGACGTCTGCATCTGTCAGCGGGGTAGTGACCGAGTAGGTCAGTGTGCCGCTGATGATGGCCGACTGGCCCTGCGGCTGCCACGGGCTGGCCTGGGCTGTCACCGCCACCGGCAAGCTGGGCAGGGCAATGAGCCGATAGGGCATAGTGTAGGGCACGCTGGACGCTGTGATGGTATAGCCCCAGGTGCCGGCCAACGTGTCGGTGAAGACATAGGTGGCAGTGCGGGCCAGGGCATGCAACTCGAAATAGTCCACATTGGGATCGGTCTGAGCGGCGGTAGGATCTATCAGGTTGCCATCCGGGTCGGTCAGGCTCAGATCCAGGTCGCCGAGGGGCCAGTTCAGGTAGAAGACCGACTCGTCGCTCCAATTGACCTGGAAGTTTCCACTAACCACGGTACCACTGACCACCGCACCCGACGTGATCACTATAGATGGCACTGGCAAGGGAGAAGATGTGGGCTCAGCCACGATAGACTGAGCCTGGCTTTCTGGAACGCACTGCCCTATCCCAGCCCCCAGGTAGGGGCCGATGAAGGCATTAAAAGTATCCGCTGGGTAGACATAGGAGCGATACTGGTCAAGGCCGAACTTGTCGAAGTAGCCGTGCATATCCGGGGTGCTGCCAACCAACACGTTTGGATATCTATCGTTCCACGACGCTATCTCGTGCGCGCTCCAGCGGTAGACTCCCAGGTCATTGGGAACGAACTGGAAGGGGCCATACAGTAACCGGAGCCACCAAGGCAAGTCTTGCTCGAATGCATGGCCTCCTATCAGCCGGTAGCAAACACCGTCCGGTTGGTCATGAGCCTTGTTGAAGGCATACATTTGCCCGGGGGTCAGTTGCCAGAGCGATTCCCAATCATCTGGATCAACGATGTGTCCCCCGGTGATCAGCAGCGCTCCGGGCAACTCGGGGGTGCCACCGCCGTGGGGTGTGCCCAGCGTGAAGAGGTTGTCTACGTGGATGCCCTTCTCGTACTGGTCTTGGTCGTATAGGTCGGCGGACTCCAGGTATGCGCGAGAGTTAATGCCGCCGTAACTGTGGCCGATGATGTCGAGGTGGCCGTTCCAGGTGGAGTCCAGCGCGATGCGAGTGTCGTAAGCGGCCCGCAGCGCTTCCTGAATCGCCAGTGCGTTTTCCCGGGTGCCCTGTTCGGCTGAGAGGCCGGTGGCGTAAAAGACGTTGCAGTTTTCGGCATAGTCCGTGCCCAGCCAGTCACGGAAGTAGCGGAGTTGGTCGTCAGTATCCAAGTTACTTGCACTGCCGCCCCAGCCAGGGACGAGCAGGACGGGCTGCTTGCTCAGGTCACAGGGATCCCCCCGATCGTGGACGAAGACATCATACTCGCCATTGGTGTCGCCGCTGACCAGGTTGCTGGCTTGGGAAGCGAAGGCCACGTAGCGGCCGCCGGCGGAGATGGAGGTTTCGTAGGAATAACCATTCCCCTGCCCCCCGTCGGAGGCGACGGAGACGCGAGTGGTCTGCCCCGTCTGTCGGTCGTGGACGAAGACGTCAATGCAGCCATTGGTGTCGCCGCTGACCAGGTTGCTGGCCTTGGAAGCGAAGGCCACGTAGCGGCCGTCGGCGGAGATGGAGGACCAGGCGGAATTCCAATTCCCCTGCCCCCCCTCGGAGGCGACGGAGACGCGGGCGGTCTGCCCCGTCTGCCGGTCGTGGACAAAGACATCCATA
>JAUWOI010000505.1 GCA_030612185.1 Anaerolineae bacterium | reverse complement strand
CGGTGGGGCTAGCCTGGAGTTCATGGAAGGCAAAGCCCTGCCCTGTGTGGCGGCACTGGAGAACAGATAGGAGATACGATGCGCAAACCGTTTTTCGCCGGCAACTGGAAGATGCACAAGACTATCGAGGAGGCGGTCGCGCTAGTCCAAGAACTGCGAACCGCGCTGGAGGGCATCATCGGCTGCGACGTAGCCATCTGCCCCCCCATCCCCCCCCTGGCCGCCGTGCGCGAGGCCCTGGCCGGGTCGGCTATCGGCCTGGGCGCGCAGAACGTGCACTGGGAGAAGCAGGGGGCTTTCACCGGGGCGGTGAGCCCGCTGATGCTGCAGGGCCTGTGCGACTATGTCATCATCGGCCACTCGGAACGCCGCACCCTCTTCGGCGAGACGGACGAGATGGCCAACAAAAAACTACACGCGGCGCTTGCTCACGGGCTCAAACCGATCCTCTGCGTGGGGGAGAATCTCCAGCAAAACCAGGCCGGGGAGACGGAACAATTCGTCGGCAGCCAGGTACGCGCCGCCTTCGATGGCATCACGGCCGAGCAGGCACTGCTCATCACGGTGGCCTACGAGCCCATCTGGGCCATCGGCACAGGAGTACCGGCGACCGGTGAGGGTGCCAATAGTACTATCGGGGGAACAGTGCGCGGGACGCTGGCCGCACTGTACGGCGACAGCGTAGCCCAGGCAATCCGTATCCAGTACGGGGGCAGCGTCAAGCCAGGCAACGCCGCCGAGTTTATGGCACAACCGGAGATTGACGGCGCGCTGGTGGGCGGAGCAAGCCTGCGTACTGCGGACTTTGCGGAAATTGTGCGGAACGGGCTGGCGTGTACTGGACACCACTCCTCTGGCTAGCAGCGACACTGGCGCTCCTGCTGCTGATTGAGCGCTGGATTCACCGCCACCTGCAGGGAGTCATGCTGCTGCTCACGGGCGACCCCGACATCGCAGTCGTGTTGTACGCGCTGCCGCTGCTTCCGGGCATTTTCGTCCACGAGTTGAGCCACGCACTCGCAGCGATACTCCTGCGGGCGCGAGTGGGTCGCATTTCCATCCGGCCCAAACGGACGGGACAGCGCGTCCAATTAGGCTTCGTCCCAGTCGAGAAGACCGATGTCGTGCGGGCCAGCCTGATCGGGCTGGCCCCACTGTTAGTGGGGAGCGGGATCACTCTGCTGATCGGGTACTGGGTCTTCGACATCGGCACGTTGGGGGGAGCGCTCGCCACCGGGGACCTGGCCAACCTGATCGCCGGGTTGCTGAGGGCACTGAAAGCGCCCGACGCCTGGATCTGGGCCTATGTGATCTTTGCCGTGAGCAACACGATGCTGCCCAGCCGATCCGACCGGCAGGCCTGGACGCCCGTGATCCTCTTCCTACTCCTGGCTGGCACGTTGGTCTGGGCGGCGGGGTTATGGCCAGCGATTGTCGAGGGGTTGGCAGAGCCTCTCACCATAGCATTGCGCTGGCTGGGGATAATGTGTGCTCTCACAATCGCGATTGATCTGCCGTTCGCGCTGTTGATCGCGCTGGTGGAGAGGCTGTTGGAGCAGGGGAAGGGCGTGCGGGTGGAGTATTGAGTAAAACGTATCGCACTTGACAAAACATAAATGCTGCGGTATAACTTAAGTATATTAACAGATACTAATATGCAGTTGAACGGTAGCGATGGATGAGACAGAGAAACTAGCCGAGGTATTCAAGGCATTGGCAGATCCCACCCGGTTGAGGCTGGTCAAGTTGTTGAGCGAGAGCGGGGGGGCGCTATGCGTCAACGCCCTGGCTCGCATACTCGGGGTCACACAATCAGCGGTCTCGCAACACCTGCGCGTGCTGAGACAGGCCGGGCTGGTCCGGGGCGAGCGGCGTGGCCCCTTCGTGCACTACTCGCTAGACCGAGACGGGCTGGAGCAGTACAAGGCCCGACTACGGGAGACGCTAGGTGAGGACTTTCTGGTTGTCGGGTAGTGCCCGTTTTTTTTGCCTCAGTTTATTAGTCTATTGCCAGATTCTAATATGATTCTTCCGGGAGAAGTGATTGCTAAAGGAGATAATCTATGAACAACGCTATCGAAGTGCATGACCTGACCAAGTACTACGTCGCCCCTTCGGCACGCTCAGGGCAGGCTCTGCTGGCCGTAGACCACATCTCTTTTGAAGTCAAGCAGGGGGAGATATTCGGCTTCCTGGGGCCTAACGGCGCGGGCAAGACAACGACCCAGCGCATGCTGACCACGCTGCTGGAGCCGACCGAGGGGCGCATCCTCATCAACGGCCACGATCTGGCCCACGACGCCTACCCGGTCAAGCGGCGGATGGTACTGGTGACGGAGGAGTCAAACGTCTACACCGAACTGACCGCCTGGGACAACCTGATGTTCACCGCCCGGATCTACCGCGTGGGCCGCGCTGATCGGACGGTACGGGCACGGGAACTGTTGAAGACCTTTGGCCTGTGGGAGAAGCGGGACGTGAAGGCGCAAGACTTCTCCAAGGGTATGCGCCGCCGGTTGAGCATCGCCATGGCCATCATCCACAAGCCGGCGCTCCTCTTCCTGGACGAGCCAACGCCCGGCCTGGACGCGCAGAGTGCCCGCGCTATCCGGGATTTGATCCGCCAACTGAACGCCGAGGGGACGACTATTTTCCTGAGCACCCACCAGATCGAAGAGGCCAACCAACTCTGCGACCGGGTGGCCATCATCAATCACGGCCGGATCGCGGCGATTGACACCCCGGAGCGACTCAAGCAGGCCTTCCAACGGGTGCAGTCGGTGGAGGTGGCGCTGGAGCCGGACGGCCAGACGCACGGCGAGCCGCTATCCGCGCTAGCGGGGGTGACCACTTTGGTCAAGATGGGCGACAAGTGGCGGCTGTACACCCAGGACCCGTCGGCGCTACTACCCCAGCTGATCGACTATGCCCACTCACACGTACTGCGAGTGGTCAGCCTGAGCACGCTGGGGCCGAGCCTGGAGGACGTTTTCTTAGAGATCACCGGTCAGCATGTGGGCGCGGTGCAGCACAAAGCAGAGGGAAGCAAGCCCCGACGGCGGGGAATGGGAGGTCGGCGATGAAAGACAATGGATGGCTGCAACGACTGCAAGACGAACTGGCCCAGGCCTGGGCCGTGACCGTCAAAGATATGAAAGTCTACTATCTCCAGCCGGGGATGATCATGTTCGGCTTGTTCATGCCGTTCTTTATGTTCTTCTCCTTCTCGGTAAAGCGGGAGATGGCGGCGGCCCAGGGCGTCGCCCGGCGGGAGGCCCGGACCCCCGTGATAACCGCCGCCGCCCCCGGGCCCGGCCTCCTACCCCCGGGACGGCGGCCGGGGTTAAGAAGGTGGTCAGGGCCAGCAGCGGGGCGACGCCCTGGGCCGCCGCCATCTCCCGCTTTACCGAGAAGGAGAAGAACATAAA
>JAUWOI010000257.1 GCA_030612185.1 Anaerolineae bacterium | reverse complement strand
CGCAACCTGCCACAGCGTGAACCGGAACATCGTGGACGCGCCGCGGCCAGCGAAGCTGCGCGAGAGCCAGAGCCCACCCCAAGCGACCGCCGACGCCAGCACCAGCAGGACCACGGCCATCCTCCGCCACCCCCAGCCAGTCAACCGGCGACGGAGAGCATCTCGCCAATGGGCCTGCGCAGCGACCCACCCTGCCACTGTCAGTGGCAGAGAGACGGCCAACGAAAGCACGCCTCCTCGTGAGAACGCAAGCACTTCTGTAAGGAAGGCCGCGACCAATAAGCCGCTCAACCCCAACCGTTCCTGCCGGCCTCTCACAGTCAGCATCCATCCAATGCAGGGAGGGATGATCACGGCCAAATAGGCCGCCAGTGGTGTGGAGCCCCCAAGCGTCGCATTGAGCCTGTAAAAAGTCGGCAGGACCAGATCCTTCCACCCGCCAATCTCTGTCCAACTCTGGACGACGTGTGGTAGGAAGGGAAGCCCGAAGTACCAGCTAAACCATTCGAACAGCCCTGCCATGCACACGACCGCCGCGGTCAAGAACAAGGTCTGGAAAACTGCCGAATGCCATCCACGGCGCTGCAAGTCGACGAAAAGATAAAACCCCAAAGCGTAGGCGAAGAAGAGCCAACATCTCTCCAAACTAAATCTCGGGCATAGCCCCGCCAACGCAGCCAGCAGCGACGCAGCGAGCCAGGCAAGTACTGGCCAGTCCAAAGAGGTTCGGGGGATTCCCCGGCCACGGAGCAGCAACCCAACAAGCCACGTACCCAGCAAGACCATCGTCAGCAAGTGATAGATGACGCGCAGAGCCAAGACGCGGTCACTGTAAACGCTGCCTGCAAAGAATGCGAAATAGACAAAGATCAGAAACAGCCGCAGCCCGCGTTTCTTCATACTATTATGCACCGGTCCCCAAGCCCAAAGATCAACCAGCCAACAAGACAACAAACCGACACTGCCAGGCTGATTACTCCCCCTATATGCACCGAGGTTGGCTGGTAGTCCATCTTCACCGTATACTCCCCCGCCTCCAGGTAAACTGCCCGGAAAGCGTAGTGGGCCTGCAGGACTTCCGCTGGCTCACCGTCCACCGTCGCCTGCCAGCCTGGGTACCAGGTATCGGCCAGCACCAGGTAGCCCGGCGTGTCCAGGACGGCGTGTATTGTAACCCGGTTAGGAGCATCCTGCAAGGTGACTTGATATTGGATACTGGATACTGGATATGGGTCGCTCTAACAACACTTCAGTGGTGGGATCGAAGGCGGGATCGGTGAGGGCTGCCAGCATCTCGTCGGGGGATACCTGGCGGGCAACAAGTACAACCCAGGCACGCCCCAGGGCATCAGGCAGGCGATAGAACTCCACAATCTGCGGCTCGCCATTCGCTATTCGCCATTCACCACCCCCCCCAGCCAACCCCACCCCGACCCCAGCGCCGCCAGCAGGAACATCGCGCGTCGCTCACCCACGTCATCGCTGAGCCGGGAGGCCAGCCCGTAGAGCGCCAGCAGCATCACCGCGCCGCCCACCGCCCGCGCCACGTGATAGACCACGATCAGTGGCAAGCCCATCCAGTGCGCCACGTAGCAATAGGTAAAACAGATACACCGGTGCGCCAGCGTGCGGTTCAGAGGTGTAGGGGAGACGAAACGACCAGGAGCCCACGAACCCCTGGCGCATCTTGGCAATGTAGGAATTGCCATCCTGGGGATTGAAGATCAGCCCGGTGAAGTGTGCGCCCTCAGGCGTCACCGCCCAGGCGATGAAGTAAGGCAGGCTGCTGGCGATCACCAGCACAAGCGTCACCAGCGCGACCCAGCGCCACTCTCTGCGATTCACAGTCGCTCCTGTTCTACCCGCCCCAGGCCTGATTGTGTTAGTATGTAAATAGCAAGCTCCGAGGGACGCCTCGGACTTGCGGCCGGGCGTGTCCTGTGGCACACTTACCAGGTTGAGGAACGGGAACGTATGCTCCGGGTGCGCTACGTGAGGGCCAGTCGACTGTGCTATGGGAAGCCGCAAGGCAAGCCCGTGATTGTGTTTGACTGCCCGTTCGATTCCACTCAACTGGGAAGACATTCGATGTCAAGCCCGTATCTGTGTGTGAAGTATCGACCCTAAAAATGGACACGCCCGGCCTCGCTGGTCAGGAAGACCTGCCAACCTGAAAGGAGTATACCAGAATGCCGCCAGAAAAGCCAGTCCCTTCGACAAGCTCAGGGCAGGCTCCTTCGGCCACGCTCACCGCCACGAGTACTCGCGGTGGCAGGGCAGGCCCTACCCGTTTCATCGGCCTCGATGTGCACAAGCACTACCTGATTGCCATCGGGGTGAACGCTGAACTCAACCAGGTGTTGGGCCCTCAGCGGGTGCAGTTGAGACACCTGGAGAAGTGGATGCGAAAGACTCTCACGCCCCAGGATGCAGTGGTTTTGGAGATGACCACCAATGCCTTCCAACTGCACGATGACCTGCTGCCGCACGTCCACTCGGTCACGCTCGTGCATCCCCCTCACGTCAAGCTGATCACCCGCGCCCAGGTGATGACGGATAAGATCGCGGCCTTGATCCTGGCTCGCTTGCACGCCGTCGGCTTGCTGCCCCCTGTGTGGGTACCACCGCTAGAGGTCCGCGATCACCGTGCTCTGGTCGCTCACCGCGCCAAAATGGTGCGGCTCTCCACCCAGGCCAAGAATCGTTTGCACGCCGTGCTTCACCGTTACCACTTGCTGCCACCTGAAGGCGGTCTGTTCACGCCAAATGCGCGCGAATGGTGGCTCACCTTGGATGTCACCCCTATTCAGCATGCACGAATCCAGAGCGACCTCGACACCTTGGCCTTCGCCCAGTCCCAGATCTCGCGGCTCGAAGAGACTCTGACTGCAGTGGCTGCCCAAGACAAGCGAGTCCTGCTGCTGGTCCAGTTGCCGGGCATCGGGCTGATCACGGCGATGACCTTGCTGGCTGCCATCGGTGACATCTCCCGCTTCCCGGACGCCAAGCATCTGGTCGGATACTCTGGCCTGGGCAGCCGCGTGCACGACAGCGGCCTCACGCGTCGCACCGGCGGCATGACCAAGGCGGGCCGCCGCGACATCCGCGCTGCTATGGTTGAAGCCGCCCACGCCGCCTCCCGCACCCACCGCCACTGGAAAGCCGAACTGGCTCGCCTCGAACCCCGCTTGGGACACAACAAGGCGATCGTGGCGATTGCTCGCAAACTCCTGGTCGCCGTCTGGCACGTGCTGGCCAAAGGCTGCGCCGACCGCTTTGCCGAGCCTGAGCTCATTGCCCGCAAATTCCTGTCTTATGCCGAAACCTTGGGCAAGGCTAACCGCCCCGATGGCCAGACCGCCGCTCAATACGTCCGCTACCATCTCGATCGCCTGGGCCTGGGCGCTGATTTGACTGCTATCCGGCGGAGTTCGCGCAGGATCAAGCTGCCACCGTCTCGTTTGACCCCGGCGGGCGACTAAGTGCGGGCTCCAGTTGACAAACATGCCGTCTCACGGTAAGATAGGGGTACCCCAGACTGAGAGACGGGCGTGAGTGCTTTCCCACTCCGCTCGTCTTTCAACTATAGGGGATACTCCCACGGTGTATAACAATTCTATCCTTCGGCTGACTCTCGCAAGAAACGCTTTGCGAGCGGTCATTTCAACACGATTATTGCCCGACCTTCTCTTGGTTGGCAATCTCCCCTCGACGAATTATTACCCCTGCAACTGAAAGGTTGGCCCAGTCAGCTTTTGCCCCTTGACAAATCATTACATCTGTAGCACAAATCGCCAGCAACACCAAACATGGTGGAAGCAGAGACCCCTCGCTCCTGGTCAGGAAGATACTGCGCGGAAAGGATACCTCAAACGACGATCCTTGACAAGCAACGCTGTGCCCCCGGATTTGCGCGCTAGACAGAGATAGGGTATCATAGGCCATCATCTACGAAAGGGGGAGAAATTCATGAACAAGAAACTGGACCGCGCACATCGTAAGATCGTCAACGCCTGGTGTATGTACGACTGGGCCAACAGTGCCTACGCCACGACGGTGATGGCCGCCATGCTGCCGCCCTACTTCAGCAGCGTGGCACAGGGGGCAGGCTTCACCGGGGCGCAGGCCTCCAGCATGTGGGGCTACGTGACCTCACTGACGATGCTGGTCATCGCCTTCACATCCCCTATCCTGGGAGCCATCGCTGACTACACCGGCTCCAAGAAGAAGTTTTTGCTTGGCTTCTTCATCGTCGCCATCGCTTTCACCTCGCTCCTGATATTCATCGGCACGGGCGACTGGCTGCTCTGCCTGACCTTCTTCGCCCTGGCCGGCATCGGTAACGCCGGAGCGAACGTCTTCTACGACTCGTTGCTCCCGCACGTGGCCCATCCCGACGAGATTGACCAGGTCTCGTCCAAGGGGTACGCGCTGGGTTACCTGGGCGGGGGGCTGCTCCTGATCGTGAACCTGCTGATGTTCACCAAGCCCGGCTGGCTCGGCATCCCCAGTGAGGAGTGGGGCATACGCCTCTCCTTCCTGAGCGTGGGCGTCTGGTGGGTGATCTTCTCCATACCGATGTTCCGCCACGTGAAGGAACCGCCCCGTGCGAGCGACTACGTCGCAACGGTCAACCCGCTGCGGGCGGGCTTCAAGCGTCTGGGCCGCACCCTCCGCGATCTACGCCGGTACAAGCAACTGCTCCTGTTCCTCGTCGCCTTCTGGCTCTACGCGGACGGCATCGGCACGATCATGAAGATGGCCACTATCTACGGCGCGGAGATCGGCATCGGTATGACCGACCTGGTGGGCGCGCTGCTGATGACCCAGTTCGTGGGCGTCCCGTTCACCTTCCTCTTTGGTGCGCTGGCCAGCGGGTTGAAGGTGTATAAACCTTACGTATACCTGTACTATCTGCTTATTGGGCTGTTCATACTGGTAACCCCTGTTTGGGTGTTGATCCTTCTTGTCCTGTTGCTCATCGGCCGCAGACAGCGATTCTGGCCCAAATGGGACATCCCTAGCGACGTATGGTTTGAAATTCACTTGGGCACCAAGCGTTCCATCTTCCTGGCGTTGAGCGTCTACGTGCTCGTCTCCATCGGCGGCTACTTTATGGCAGAGGCGTGGCACTTTTGGCTGCTGGCTCTTATGGTGGGATTGGTGCAGGGGGGCAGCCAGGCACTCAGCCGCTCGCTCTTCGGCTCGATGACCCCCAAGGCGCGCAGCGCCGAGTTCTTCGGCTTCTTCGACATCAGTTCCAAGTTCGCCGGCATCGCCGGGCCGCTGCTCTTCGGTGTAGTCGGCCAGTTGACCGGCACCAGCCGCCTGAGCATCGTCTCGTTGGTCGTCTTCTTCGTCGTGGGGATGCTGTTGCTGCGGCGCGTGGATGAGAAGGAAGGCATCCGCGTGGCGGAGGAGGAGAACCGGGCGGCGGGGCTGGCATAGCCCAACGACGTCACTCCCGAAGGCCGCAGTTCAAGGTCTAGCCACCCGGCAGTGCCCGCTTTTAACGAGGGCACCCTGATCACTCTGATCAGCACTGAGATCAGGCTCTTGCTACCTGGTATCAGGGCATCCACCGCCGCAATGGTAGGAGCGGCTGCGGCTTTCTTTCCGCGCCACGCTCACGATGTGGCTTTGACGATCAACGGCAGGTAGGCTCGTTTACTTTCCGCTTCCTCCACCAGCACCGGGTCCTCGTCCAGAATGATGGTGACCGCGCCGTCCGAGACGGGGTAGGTGGTGACGGTGAACGCCGTGGTATAGCCAGTCACATCCTACGCAGACTAGACCCTTGGCCGCACAGGTGGGCGAAGGTAGCCCCCCGGTTCATTCAAGAAACCAGGGGGCTTTCTTATCAGCAACGTACTACCAGGCCTTCGGGTTACCTCATGACAAGCGGCAGGAACACCCGGAAGCCCGGCTCGCTAGTGAGAGCGAAGTCGGTGAAGTGATCAATCTGCATCACCACCCGGTCCCCCTCGGTGTCCACGACGTAACTCTCCGGGAAGGTCCACTCGTTCGTCGTCGTCGAGAAGTAGGCCGGCTTCAGCAAGTGCTCGCTGATGCCCGCCGCCCACAATTCCCGCTCGTCGTAGGCGAAGCCGATGACTACCTCCTGGTTAAAGTGCTCGGTGATCGGCTGCCCCTCCTCGTCTACGGCGGTGAAGGCGTAGCCGTACCGGTAGACGTTGGCGTGCCGTTGGTGCGGCAGCGTGGCGATGGGCACGACGTGCAGCGTCACCAACCCCTCCACAGGCATCGCGCCAGCGGGGATGTAGATGTGCGTCCCGTCGGCCAGCAGGATACGCTGCGGCTCGGAAGCGTCGAAGGTGACCACCACCGGTGCCGGCTTGGGGTACGGCCCTGTCAGCACCAGGTCCTGCGTCTCGTTGCCGGCCCCCAGCACCACCTCTTCCTGCGCCAGCCAGTACTGGCTCTCCGTTTCGTAGCCCGCCCCCAGGTGCCAGGTCGTGTTCGAGATCACATCCAGGCTGTAGGAGCCCAGCGAG
>JAUWOI010000393.1 GCA_030612185.1 Anaerolineae bacterium | reverse complement strand
GTTATGGCCAACCACAGCCGCCAGGCCGGCCAGCGCCTCGACGACGGGTGTCCCCACGACCGCCCGCGCCAGGTACACGGCCAATAGCCCTTTCGCCACGTCGCTCAATGCTGTCAGCAGGGCCACCCAGGGCCCGGCGACCCGCAGGACATTTGTGCCGCCGATGCGCCCGCTGCCGACCTCGCGCACGTCCTTCCCTGTCACCACGCGCACGACCAATAGTCCCACCGGGATTGAGCCCAACAGATACCCGCCTACGATTACGATCACACTCAGAAGGGTTACCATGTTCATCTCCTCACTCAGGATTAGCACGAATTAAAACACGCCGGTCTCCCCCTGGTTACGCGAGCCTGCTGCATACTGTTCGCGGTATCGGAGTCCCCAACTTGTTGGGGCGTTCGCCAGCGTCCCGAACAAGTTCGGGACTCCAGTGCGTCACTCACAGACACTTCCCCCAAACTTGTAAATCATACCCAGTGCGCAGAGCAATTGCATCTTAATCATTTGCTCGCCAGGGATCGTCAGATCCCGGCCATGTGCGGCTTGATCGGCCCTCAAGACGGGGATCTGGCGATCCCCTCTGAGCAAGTTTGGTTGAGATTTTGCGCCTGGACGCAGCTAACAACCCGAAAGTCACCGGCACAGGCCACTGTTGAATTTAGATACGATTGCCCTGCCCAGTGCGCCGGTATAGTTGACACCCACTCCATTTTCGTGTAAGATTTAGTTGGGGCAGGCGGTGCCGGTTTCCCTGCACCGCCTCACGTTGTGTCAGGAAGATATGTCAGGAGGAAAGGCTATGTCTGCGATAATTGTGGTAGGTGCCCAGTGGGGCGATGAGGGCAAGGGGCGCGTGGTGGATTGCCTGGCACGCGAGGCCCAACTCGTCGCTCGCTTCAACGGCGGTGATAACGCCGGCCATACGGTCGTCGCCGAGGGACACACGCTCAAACTGCACCTGGTGCCTTCGGGCATTCTTCGCTCGACCCTCACCTGTCTCATCGGCGCGGGGGTGGTGGTCAACCCGGAGCAGTTGGTGGCGGAGATGGACGAATTGGCAGCGCTCGGCATAGACGTGGGCCATCGCGGCTGAGGTTGAGCGCGGCTGCTCACATCATTCTGCCCACTCACCGCGCCCTCGACGGAGCGCGGGATACAGCCCGCGGCAAGGGATCCCTCGGCACGACGAGGCGGGGCATCGGCCCGGCCTACGCCGACAAGGCAGCCCGCGTCAACCTACGCGCAGGCGACATGGCCAACCCCGAGCAATTTGCCGAGCGCGTGGCCGAGTCTGTCCGGGCTCACAACCGCCGCCTGCAGGAGCAGTACGGTGCGGAGCCACTCTCGCCGGAGCAGATCGCGGCTGAGTACTGCGCTTACGCCAGGCGGCTAGCGCCCCATCTGACCGATGGCTCGGCTTTGGTGGGGGAGGCGCTGGCGGCCGGCCAGACGGTGCTCTGCGAGGGAGCCCAGGGATTGCTGCTGGACCTGGACCACGGCTCTTATCCCTACGTCACCAGTTCCTCGACGGTGGCCGGTGGCGCGCTGACCGGGCTGGGGTTCGGACCCCGGCACATCTCCCGCGTCATCGGCGTCGCCAAGGCCTACACCACCCGCGTGGGGGCGGGACCGTTCCCGACCGAACTGCTGGACGAGGTCGGCGACCGGATACGGGAGGTCGGCGGCGAGTACGGGACGACGACGGGGCGACCGCGGAGATGTGGCTGGCTCGACCTCGTCATCCTGCGCTACGCCGCGCGGGTCAACGGGCTGGATGAGTTGGCGCTGATCAAATTGGACGTATTGAGCGGGCTGGAACGGCTCAAAGTGGCGGTGGCCTACGAGCGGGCTGGAGCCTGGCCTGAGCACAGTCGAAGGGAGCACAGTCAAAGGAAGCGCACCGAGTATTTCCCGGCCGAGTTCGGCATGGAGGAACTGGCTCGCTGGCGACCAGTCTACGAGGAACTGCCCGGCTGGGCGGAGGACATCAGCGGAGTGCGCAACCGTGAGCACCTGCCCCCCGCCGCGCGCGAGTACGTGGCGCGGATTGAGGAACTGGTGAACGTGCCGGTGACGTTCATCGGCGTGGGGCCCGAACGGGAGCAGGCGATCAGTTAAGCATCTCCTGCCCGATGCTCAAACACCTGCTACATCTCGTTGGAGGCGGCCTACTCGCGTTGACCCTGACTGGCTGTCTCGTGCGCTTCGACCCCGACACAATGCAGCCGCGAGCGGAGGTCGAAGCGCCCCCCGTCTACGAGACACACACGGTGGGCCAGACCTTCGTCGCCGCCCGTCCGAATCTACGCGCCATTGAGGTAGTCTGGCAACCGCCCACTGACGACACGGGACCTGTCGTCCTCCACCTGCGCAGCGACCCGGCCAGTACTGCCGACCTCGCCCGCGTCGAGATCAACACAGACGGCCCACCAGTGGCCCGCTGGCGCTTCCCCGCCATCCCTGATTCCCAGGGCCGGGGGTTCTACCTGCTGATCGAGGCTCCCCAGGCGAGGGCCGATCACCCGCTGCGCCTGCACGCCGTCACTCGCGACGTCTACACTCCCGGCAGTGCCTACGCCGACGGCCTCCCCTGGCCCGGCGACCTGACCTTTCGCGCCTTCTATGATTACGACCTCGCGATGCTGCTGGGAGACCTGGTCACGGGTTTGGGTGACATCTGGCTTTTCCTGCCGGCGGCGGCGCTCTTCTGGGCCCCCGGCTTTCTGCTGTTACAGTGCTGGCCGGCCGCACGCCGTCGCGTCGATGGCTGGGAGCAGGGGGCGTTGGCATTGGGGCTAAGGCTGGCCGCCATCCCTTTCCTGCTGCTGTGGATCACTCAGTTGGGCGGCGCATTGTGCGCACCGACGGCGCGTGTGCTGTTCGGGGGATGCGGCGTGGTAGCCGTCGTGGTGGCAGGAGCACGCCTGCGGTATCCTGTCACTCACCACGCACCACGTTTCACGCTTCACATCTCACGTTTCACGCTTCACGCTTCACGTCTCGCGCCTCACATCTCACGTGTGTTGCCGATGGCCCTCGTCCTGGCGGTCGGTCTGGTGGCGCGACTGCTGGCGGTGCGCGACCTGGCGCTGCCGGCCTGGGTCGATTCGGTGCACCACGTCCTGGTGGCACGCATCATCGCCGAAAGCGGGCGCGTCCCCGCCTCCTACGAACCCTACGTCGCGGTGTCCGACGCGACCTATCATTACGGTTTCCAGGCATCGGTGGCTGGCTTTGCCTGGTTAAGCGGCAAGGCGCTGCCCCAGGCAATGCTACTCGTGGGGCAGGTCTTCAACCTCGCCGCCGCGTTGCAGGTCTACCTCCTGGCACGCTGGTTGACCCGACGGCGGTGGGCGGCCTTCTTCTCCGCGCTGATCGTGGCGCTACTCTCCACCATGCCCGCCTACTACGTGAGTTGGGGGCGCTACACACAGTTGAGCGGCCTGCTCATCCTGCCGGTCGTTTCCATCCTCAGCATCGAGGCGGCCGGGCGGCGCGACCGGCGGGCGGCAGCGCTGGGTGTGCTGGCGCTGGCCGGCCTGATCCTCACGCACTACCGCGTATTCGCTTTTTACGTCTGCTTCATCGCCGTCTGGTGGCTGGTCGAACTGGCGAGGTAGCCCCGCGCATGGCGCGCCCGGCGGCGGGAGTTGGGCGGGTACGCGGTCGTGGGGCTGCTGGCGCTGGCAGTGCTGATGCCCTGGGTACTCGGCGTCGCTGCCGGCCTGTGGCTGCGTGCTTTCGCCTACTGGGGCGGCAAGCCGTCCGCTGCGCTCTGGGACTTCTCGTGGCATTACGTCAACAGCGGCTTCGATCGTTACATGCTGGTGGTGGGACTGCTCGGCGCGGTCGTGGCGCTGGTGGAGCGGCGCCGCTTCTCCGCCGTCCTACTCCTGTGGATGGGAGCCCTGTTCGTCATCACGAACCCCTCGCTGCTGGGCCTGCCCGGAGAGGGGCTGACCAACAACGTGGCCATGCTCATCACCTGGTTCATGCCGCTGGCGATCTGGTGCGGCTTCCTGGGCGACGAACTGCTCAGGAATTGGCTGGCCGTGCTGAAGGGAAGGTGGCGCACGTTGTGTTACCTGCTGACGGCCACTGGGCTGGTGGCTCTAAGTGTAGCCGGTGTGCGTCGCCAGATCACCATTGTCAACCCCGATTGTGTGCTGGGCACCCAGGCTGACGTGGAGGCGCTGGCCTGGATCGAGGGCCACACCCCGCCTGGCAGTCGTTTCCTCATCAACGCCAAGCCGTGGCAGGGTTCAATTTACGTGGGCACCGACGGTGGTTACTGGATCGCTCCACTCACTCAACGGCCAACCACCACGCCACCAGCGCTGTATCCCCTGGGAGACAGAGATGATGTGCTCCACGTAAAGGAATTTGACCAGCAGGTTGACGAACTGATCGCCGACCCGGCGGGATTGTGGGCTCTACTGCGGGAGGAGGGTGTAGATCACGTGTACGTGGGCACGCTGGGTGGCCCGCTGGATCCGGAGGCACTGCGCGCCGACCCCGGATTTCGCCTGCTCTACACCGGGGGGCGGGTACACATCTTTGAGGTAGTGCAGCGGTAGGGGCCCTCCCCGTGGTTGCCCCGCAAGTGTTCAGGGGGGGTGAGGAAAACGCTCGCCAAGACCTCCG
>JAUWOI010000268.1 GCA_030612185.1 Anaerolineae bacterium | reverse complement strand
TTTAGGTCGGCCCGCTGAATGTTCTCCACCAGTGCCAGTTCGAGCATCTCACTGGGGGCCACGTCCTTCACGACGACGGGGACGGTGGCCAACCCGGCCAGCCGTGCCGCACGCCAGCGGCGCTCGCCGGCGATCAGTTGATACCCATCAACCGCTCTGGTGACGATAAGTGGCTGGATGATCCCGTGCTCCTCAATTGAGGCGGCCAGTTCCACCAGGTCTTGATCGCGGATCTGTGCACGCGGCTGGTGGGGGTTGGACGTGATAGAGGCGAGAGGTGCCTCGATCACACCCTCCCGTGCCACTGTTGCTACCTCTTCTTCGGCAGGAGGGATCAGTGCCTCCAACCCCCTGCCCAGCCCACTCTTGTGTGGTGACATCTCTCTCCTCAGCAATTAGCAACTAGCGGCTAGCAGTTAGCAATCAGCGGCTGGCGGCTACCGGCTGACTGCTATCGGCTAACCGACTGTGATCGCCCACCAACAACTCCTGCGTCAGTGCCGCGTAAGCCAGTGCCCCCGCCGAACGAGGGGCGTAGGATATGATGGGCTCGCCGTAACTGGGCGCCTCGCTCAAACGCACGCTGCGCGGGATAATCGTATTAAAGATCCGCCTGGGGAAGTGTCGCCGCACCTCATCAATGACCTGCCGCGCCAGGGTGGTGCGGCCATCGTACATCGTCATCACCAGCCCCCGCAGCCGCAGCCTCGGGTTGATGGCGCGGCGCACCAACTCAATCGTGCGCATCAATTGCGAGAGACCCTCCAGCGCCAGGTATTCACACTGCACGGGGATGATCACGCCATCGGTGGCAGCCGTCAGCCCGTTCACCGTCAAAATCCCCAGGCTGGGTGGACAATCAATCAACACGTAGTCATACCGCTCGCCTGGTCCTTCGCCTGCGCTCAGGACATGCCCTTCGCCCTTGCTCAACCCCACCAGCATCTGCTGCAAGCGGTACTCCCGCCGTGGCAGGCTGATCAGTTCCACCGTCGCGCCGGCCAGCGACGGCGAGGCGGGGACCATGTCGAGCCGCACTCGACCGGTGAGTTGCACAATGCGGGCTAACGGGATCTCGCGCACCAGTAGGTCGTAGGTAGAGAGCGGTACGGTGCGCTTATCTATCCCCAGCGAAGAGGTGGCGTTGGCCTGCGGGTCAATATCCACCACCAGGACGCGCTGGCCACACTCTGCCAGGCAAGCCCCTACGTTGACCGCCGTAGTGGTCTTGCCAACCCCCCCCTTCTGGTTAGCCAGAGCGTAGATGATCGGCATCCCGGCCCACCCTATCCTCCCAGGGCCTTCAAGGCCCGCTCGCAGCAAGCGACATCCTCCGCACCAGGCGTGCCAGACAGTCCAGCCTGTGTAACCGAACGGGCGGCGACGCAGTTGGCGAAGCGAGCGGCTGTCCAGGGATCGCCGTTTCGGTGCAGCCACACGAAGAAGGCCGCCGCGAAAATGTCGCCGACACCAGTAGGGTCCACCTCGTGCACAACCGGGGCTGGAAAGTGACGTGTCTGGCCAGCCACGTATACGGTGCAACCCGCCGCCGCCTGGGTCACGACCAGCAGCCGCGTCTGGGCGGCGTATCGGGCCACCAATGCCTCGTCGCTCCCCACGTCCTCCTCGCTCAGCACCACGGCGTCGGCGCGGGCTAGCAACGCCTCGGCCGTCTCCCACTGGCAGGGACTCACGTGGCCGGCGTGATCCCAACGCCGCATCCATCCTTGGGGGGTCAAACCCACAAAAGCATCTCCAAAGGCATTGACCAACGCCGGGGCGCATTCCTGGGCGATTGGCCCCAGGTGGACGATGGCCGTCCGCCAGTGCGCTGGCACCATCGCCGGTACCAGCGTCCTTGCGACACCGTGTACCACCTGTCGCCGGCCATCGGCGCTATAGATGTTCTTGAACGTGGTCGTCGTGGCGGCGGGGAAGCGGGCGATTATCGCGCCGTTCAGCACCCCGTTCAGATCGAGGTCAGGGCTGGTGCTGGTAATGGCACCAACGCGACAGTCCAGCGCACGCGCAGTGCGGCCGGCGTAGGAAACCGTCCCGCCAATAGTGAAGTCGCCATCTACCAGGTCACGAGTCACGTGACCGATGACCAGGTAATCCAATTCAATGACCAATGACTAATGACCAATATTGCTACTCAGGTGCAACGCACTTTTGCTACAAATAAGTGCGTTGCACCTTATGGCTTGTCAGTGTCGCGGGATGACAGTGACCTTGCGCCGGTCTCCCTCGCCAACGCTCTGAGTGGTCACTTGAGGATGCTCGCGCAGTGCTATGTGGACAATGCGACGCTCGTAGGGGGACATAGGTTCCAGCACTGCCGTGCGGCCGCTGTGCACTGCTTGCTCCGCCATACGTTGAGCCAGACGGCGCAGCGACTGCTCCCGACGCACCTTGAAACCATCCACGTCCACCACCAGCCGCACCCGGCCTGCCATCTCCCGCCCAACGATCAGCCGGGTAATGCGCTGCAACGCGGCCAGCGTCTCCCCCCGGTAACCTACCAATACATCGGTGCCTGGGCCACGCACGTCGAGTACCAGTGGCGGTTCCCCCTCACCTGCGGCAGGTTCGGCTCGTCGTACACTAACCTGAGCCTCGTCCATACCAAGAAAAGCCAGCAGTTCCAGCAGCGCCCCCTGGGCCACCTCGGCTTCACCCTTCTCCGCCACTGCGGGCTCCGCTGGCTCTGCAGCGGGCGGAGCGACCGGTTCGGACGGCATTGCCGGAGCCAGACGCGGCACGGTCTTCAACTTGGGGGGCAAGCGCACACGAGCCGCGCGCCCCCCCAGCCCAAACACGCCCCGGCTGCCTGCGTCCAGCACCTCAATTTCGACTGCATCCCGATCAAGCCCCAGGCGTGCCAGGCCCGAGGCAACCGCCACCTCGACGTCCGCTCCGGCTGCCTCGATTGCCCCTTCCATTTCTGCCATCTGCCACACTCCTCAAACAAATGCCCAACGCGGGCAGTTATCGCTTCTACTGATTCGACCGCACCTGCACCTTGCCCCCCGCCCCCTTATCACCTCGATCTCCCCGGATAAAGTAATACTGGGCCATCCCAATCAGGTTAGAGATGATGAAATAGATGGAGAGCCCCGTCGCGAACTGGATAGACATAAACCCAAACATCAACGGCATCATAATCTGCATCTGCTGGTTCATCGCCCCCGCCTGCGATTGGTCACCGCTGGCAGTGGGTGGGGTCAGTAGTTTCTGCTGCAACCAGGACGTGGCCAAGACCAGGGCAGGCAAAGCGTACGACCACCACTGAGCCACGCTGGGGGGTTGGCCCAGGTCCATCCCCAGGAAAGTGCTCTGCAGCGGCACGAGCCCCACAACGCCAGGCAGCCACTTGTAGATGTGGTGAGAGAACTGGAACAGTTGCAATGACGTCGTGGGTACGCAGTACATGATCGCCCGGTAGAGACCGAACATGATCGGCAACTGGATCAGTAGCGGCAGGCACCCGCTCATAGGGTTGATGCCTGCTTCTTTGTACAACTTCATCTGTTCCTGCGACAGCCGCTCCTTGTCCTTGCCGTACTTCTTCTGTAACTTCGCTATCTCCGGCTGGAATTCCTGCATCTTACGCGCCGACTTCTGCTGCCCCAGCGTCAGCGGCAGGATGAGCAGGCGGATCAAGATGGTCAGCATAGCGATGGCTACGACAGTCTGGTGCCCCAGGAAACTATAAAAGAGTAGCAGTAAGTTGGCTAGTGGGTAAGCGATAGCATCAATCACAATTGCCCTTCCTATTCTTGTTCTTCAACTATGTGCGGATAGGTCCACATCTCGCGCCCGTTATCCACGTGCAGCGCCCGTATACGATAAGGTCCGTGAAGCAACTGTTCGTACACCAGCGATCCATCTACCACCGGCGTCGAAAGCACCTGCCCTTCGCCCTCCCTCGGCCACAGCACGAAGCCATCCGCAGTGTCCAGCGCGTACAAGGTGCCGTTTTGGCTGCCGATGAACAACATGCTTCCATCCTCAGCCAGCACTGGCCCCGCCCGAACCTGTGCATCAAGCGGCCGATGCCAGATTTGCTCACCGGTCTCGGCGCCCACGGCGTAGATGTTGCCGTTCACGTCGGCCGCATAGACGGTGTCACTGTAGACCGCCGGGCTGCCCCAGAACCAGTTTTCGCCCGCGAAGCGCCAGCGCTCGGTCCCCGTGTGCGCGTCTACGGCGTACAGCCGGTCGTCAAAAGCGCCGATGTAGAGCGTGTCATCCAGCAACGCTGGCGTGCCGGCGAAGGCCCCATCAGCGTTGAAATCCCAGCGCACCTCACCTTTAGACAAATCCAGCGCGTAGAGGTGGCGATCCATTGAGCCAATATAGACGATGTCCGAGACGATGAGGGGGGTGGCCCACACGCGGTGCCCCGTCTCGAAAGTCCACTTGAGGACACCGCTCTCCACGTCCAGTGCGTAGACGTGACCATCGCTGTTGCCGATGACGAAGACGCCATCACTTATGGCCCCGCCTTCGATGTATTGACCAGCGGCGCCATCGAAGCGCCACAACCTACTGCCGGTGTCGGCATCCAGCGCCCAGACGACGTTACTGGGCTGGCTCAAGAAACCGCCACTGGGTACCTGCGAGGCCACAATCACGTACCCCTCGCTCACTGCCGGGGTAACGTGAAAAGTCCCGCGTTTCTCCTCTTCCGGATCGTCTGGGAAAGCCCACAGGAGTTCATCGTCTGCCACATTCAGCGCCACGACCTGCTCCAGGTCGGACGCGTACAGCCTCTCTCCTACGATGGTCAGTCCCATCCAACTCGTGGGCTGTGCAGCCCCGCCCGCACAGCCGCTCACGCTTAAGAGCAACGCCATCAACACCGCTAGCCCGATGGGCCAGCGTCGCGTCCAAGATTGGTTCAATTACTTATCCTCCTCCAAATTGGGAAGGGGGTCATACCCCCCTGGGTTGAAGGGGTGGCAGCGGGCCACCCGCTTGACGGCCAGCCAGGTGCCGCGCCACACCCCGTAGCGGGCGATGGCTTCGTAGCCGTACTGGGAACAGGAAGGGGTAAAGCGACACGTGGGAGGCAGTCCACGCGAGAGGGTCGTCTGATAGAGGCGAATCACGCCTATAAGAACAGACCTCATCCCTTTTTCCTCTCGCTTTTCCTCTCACATAGACTCATTGGTCAGACCTCAATCCAGCCCGCCTCAGCAACGACGCCAACGCCTCTTCGCCCTGTGGCTCCTTCACTTTGAGGATCCGCGCTCGCGCGATCAGCATCACGTCCCACCCCACCCCAAACTGGGAGTAGAGGCAACGCGCCGCTTCGCGCATGAGCCGTTTGGCCCGATTGCGAGCCACCGCGCCCCCCAGCCTTCGACTGGCTGTGACTCCCACACGGCTGAAATCGAGTCCGTTGGACCGGGCGACCAGCACCAGCAGAGGGGGGGCCCACGATCTCCCTTCATCGTACACCCGCCGCACATCGCTCGTCCTCCGCAGTCGCATCCGCCGTTCCATGGCTCATTCCACGGCTCATGGTGAGTCGTATCGGCCCACTAGGCCCGGCGTCGTGGTCGCTGCGAACTTTCCTTCCAGTTCAACTTCTTGGCCCATTCCCTATGCACAGCCAGATTGTGGCGGCCCTTACGTCGCCGCGCATTGATCACGCGCCTTCCGCCCGGTGTGGCCATACGGCTCCGGAATCCGTGGGTGCGCATACGCTTGCGCTTCTTAGGTTGATATGTTCGCTTCGGCATCCATCCTCCTTCTAGCAGTTGACAGTCAGCCGATGGCCAATTGCCAACAGCACGCCATTATACCCCAAGCGGCGCAAGTGGTCAAATCATGGCGAGGTCTAATCTTGTCGTATCCTCGATGGGTACCGATGAAGAGGACGAACACAACGCTGGAGATGTCGGAGAGGTCTTTCCAATCAGCGTGTCTGGTATCTGCACACCAGGCTCGTAATGGTTGCTCAACGTCTGCGTGCTGTTCCCAGATGCCTGGGCAGCGACCTGGAGTACGCTGGCGCGGTGACGCTCACCCGGGCGCTGGAGGGGCGGGAGGAGATCTAACTTCTCCGCGTTTCTGGTGTCGCCACAAGAAACCGGGACGGCTGCACTTCGCCCCGGCCCTTTTGTGTATCGCCGCTGTCACCAGAGCAAACGTATTTGGTCTGTTTGTTCATTAGAAGACCCTTAGGGCAAACGCATTTATCCGTTTGCTCGGCCTGGATTGTCAAATCCAGGCTAAAGGGAGGCCAAACTCGCCCAATCTGGTCTGTTCAGCCGCCGGATCTGGCGATCCGGCGGGAGCAGAATCGGTCTGGAATTATAAAT
>JAUWOI010000532.1 GCA_030612185.1 Anaerolineae bacterium | reverse complement strand
CTCGGGATGGCCCATGCGCCCGCGAAAGTTGCGGTTGGTTGTGCTTACCGCCCGCTCACCGGCGGCCAACACGCCCATGTGACCGCCCCGGCAGGGGCCGCAGGTTGGCGTACTGACGACCGCGCCCGCCTCGACGAACACCTCAAGTAGCCCCTCGCGCAGCGCGTCCAGGTAGACCTGCTGGCTGCCGGGGATGACGATGCAGCGCACGTCGGGATGAACCTGGCGGCCGCGCAGCACTTCGGCGGCGACGCGCAGGTCCTCCAGGCGGCCGTTGGTGCAGGAGCCAATGACGGCCTGATCAATCCGCACGTTGTTTTCAGCGGCCTCGCTCACCGGCCGGACGTTCTCCGGCAGGTGGGGGAACGCGACCTGCGGCTCGATCTGGCTCACGTCAATCTCGATGACCTGAGCGTAGTTCGCGTCGTCGTCGGCCTGGTAGACGCAGGTTGCGCGCAGGGCACGACCGTCCACGTAGGCGCGGGTGACGTCGTCCACAGCAAAGAGCCCCACCTTGCCGCCGGCCTCAATGGCCATGTTCGCCATGGTGAACCGGCCGGCCATAGATAGAAACCGGGTTTTTTCCGGAAAACCCGGTTTCTCCATCATCACCGGGCCAGCGAACTCGATGGCCTTGTAGAGCGCACCGCTGACGCCGATCTGCCCGATGGTGTAGAGGATCAGGTCCTTACCGCCGACCCAGGTCTGCAACTGGCCATGGTAGACAATACGGATCGTCTCCGGCACGCGCATCCATACGCGCCCAGTGGCCATGGCCACGGCGATGTCGGTGGAGCCCATGCCGGTGGCGAAAGCCCCCAGCGCGCCGTAGGTGCAGGTGTGCGAATCGGCGCCCACGACGACGTCGCCCGGCGACACCAACCCCTGCTCCGGGAGAAGCACGTGCTCGATGCCCATGCGGCCCACGTCGAAGTAGTGTGGAAGGTTCTGCGCCCGCGCAAACTGGCGCATACGAGCGCACTGCTCGGCGGATTTGATGTCCTTGTTGGGCGTGAAGTGATCCGCCACCATCACCACCCGGGCAGGATCGAACACCCGCTCGACGCCCAGTTTCTCGAACTCGCGGATGGCGATGGGCGCGGTGATGTCGTTGGACAGCACCACGTCCACTGCCACCTCCACCAGGTCGCCAGGCCGCACTGTATGATTGTCCGAAGCAACGTTTCCTTCGCCGCTTACCAGATGAGCAGCGATGATCTTCTCGGCTTGTGTATGTCCCATCGAGTTGTATTCTTATCTCAACGGGACTTAGCCAGACGGGTTGCTTCCATTCTGCTGTTTCCCGGTCATAGACAGGGCAAGGCCATCCCACTTCATCGCCCAGCCACGAGGCTCGGCAAACTTTTCTCCTGTCCCGTCGTTGCTCTCTGGCCCTTGCTCCACTGTCGGGGTGACCGTCTCCTGAGCAAACACCCACTTCATCGCCCAGCCGCGAGGCTCCGCAAACTTCTCTCGCGCTCCAGCAGACTTTTGATCACGATTCTGAGTATCCATTTTCTCCTCCTTGTTTTCTACCTGTACACTTGCTAACCTGTACTTGCCTGCCCCGCCGCCTCACGCCGCGCGGCGATGAGACGGTTGAGAGCGAACATATATGCCTTGGCACTGGCCACCACGATGTCGGTATCGGTCCCACGACCGCTGAACACCCGCCGCTCGACACCGTTCTCCTCCACCGGCTCGTCAGTCTGGATGCGGATGGTCACCCGCCCCACAGCGTCGATTCCCTCCGTCACCGCCTGGATGGAGAACTCAATCAGTTCGTTCGGCTCGCCGATGACGCGGTTGATGGCCTGATACATGGCGTCCACGGGCCCAGCGCCGTGATTGGCGTCGCAATAGACCTGCCCGTTTGGCCCCCGGATGCGGACAGTGGCCGTGGGGATGCTGCAGTTGCCACAACTGATCTGCACCTGCTCCAGGTGGTAGGTTTCCTCGAAGAACATCTGCACCTCGTCGGCGACGATAGCCTCCAGATCGCGGGTGTCCACCGTCTTTTTCTTGTCGGCCACCTCCAGGAAGCGGTGATAGACCTTCTCGAACTGCTCTTCGTCCAGCGTGTAGCCCAGTTCGGCCAGCCGGTGGCGCAGCCCGGCCCGGCCCGACCGCGCCGACAGGATGATCTCCGAGTCGGGCACACCTACATCGTGGGGGCTGATGATCTCGTAGGTGGTGCGCTCCTTCAGCACTCCGTCCTGATGAATGCCGGAGGAGTGCGCGAAGGCGTTGGCTCCTACGATGGCCTTGTTCGGTTGCACCGGGATGCCGGTCAACTGGCTGACCAGACGGCTGACCGGGTAGATGAGCCGGGTATTGATGCCGGTTTCCAGGCCAAAGAGGTCGTGGCGCGTCCTGAGCGCCATGACCACCTCCTCCAGAGAGGAGTTGCCGGCCCGTTCGCCGATGCCATTCACGGTCACCTCCACCTGACGCGCGCCGTTGAGCGCGCCGGCCAGCGTGTTGGCCGTGGCCATTCCCAGATCGTTGTGGCAGTGGACAGAGATAGTGGCGCGGTGGATATTGGGCACGTTCTCGACGATGGAGCGGATGAGTGCACCGAACTCGTCGGGCGAGGTGTAACCGGTGGTATCGGGAATGTTGACCACCGTGGCCCCAGCGGCGATGACCGCCTCCAGCACGCGGTACAGATATTCCGGGTCGGCGCGGCCGGCGTCCTCGGCGTAGTATTGCACGTCGTCCACAAACTTCCTTGCGTATTTGACCGCATCCACACCCCGCTCCAGTGCATCTTCGCGGGTGGTGCGTAGTTTGTGCCGGATATGAACGTCGGAGACACCCAGCCCGGTGTGGATGCGAGGACGGGCAGCGTCTCGCAGCGCCTCCACGGCCGCATCAATGTCCTGCCTGTTGGCCCGCGTCAGGCCGCAGATGATACAACCGCGAATCTTCCGCGAGATGCGCTGCACGGCCCGGAGGTCGCCCGGCGAGGAGATGGGGAACCCGGCCTCGATGACATCTACCCCCAGTTCCTCCAGCGCGCGGGCAATCTCGACCTTTTCGCCGACGTTGAGCGCCGCCCCAGGCGACTGCTCTCCATCTCGAAGCGTAGTGTCGAAAACCACCACGTTATCCT
>JAUWOI010000132.1 GCA_030612185.1 Anaerolineae bacterium | reverse complement strand
GTCGTGGGCGGTCTTTCGGATCGCGTGGGCAACCGCTGGCGCGTCGCAGCCGCAGGTTTGGCACCGGGCGTGGCTGGTTTTAGCCTCCTGGCTATCGGGTCACCGTTGACCACCCTCGTTGGCCTCCCTTTGACGGCCATCACGGGTGGGAGTAACCAGGGGTTGTCAACCGCTCTGATTGGAGATTTGGGCGGCGTGGGGCAGCGAAGCCGACGGTTGGGGTTGCTGTTCACGGTCGGCGATCTGGCCAGTGCAGTTGGGCCACCGTTGGCCTATGCGCTGATTCCATTACTTGGGATCAGGGGGGTCTATCTGCTAAGTGCTGGCCTTTTTGCGTCCATGTTCCTGGTAGCCCTGCGATGGGCCGCCAGGCCTATGCATACATAGCGCAATCCTTATCAGGAAGGGATGTCACATCCTCTTTTTTCAGAACGAGCGAACCGAAAGCCAGGTGACTCGAGTCAAGAGACTTGACAGCCTGGCTCTTCAATGGTATGATTGGTATATACCAATATACCATTGATACGTCTTGTCACAAGGAAAGGAGACCAGGACAATGGATAGGGAACCGGTGTTGCGAAGAAGAACAGCGATTGCGTACAAGACAGAGGAAAAAACCGTCTTGAGAGGCTATGATTTAAGCGAACTGGCCGAAGAGGGTTATTCTTTCTATGACGCGTTGTTCATTCTGTTTCAAGGCAGGATTCCTGCTGCCGCGGAAGAAAAGATGCTGAAATACGAAATGGGCGAGTTCATGGAACACTCTATGTCGCCTTCGGCGGCGTCAGCGATTGCCGTAATCGCTGGCCGGCCGAACCTGCCTACTGCGCTCGCGGCGTCAATCATGACTTTTGGTGGCGTTCACGGCCCAGGCGCCGCCCACGGGTACATGATGAACAAATACATTGAGCGGGCACGGGTTGAGGGTAAAACCCTGGATGAAATGGCTAAAATCCTCGTGGATGAATACCTGGACGCTGGAGAGAAGGTCATGGGGATGGGCCAACCGCAACATCGCGATGGCGACCCGCGGGCGGAACCGACTCATCTTAAGCAGGAAGGACTGGAAGTCGGCGGTGTCTATCTTGAATTCCAAAGGGCGGTCGAAAAGCATTTCCACGCGCGGCGCAAGAGGGAAGGGAAATCCTACGTGGGGGTGAATGTGGTGGGAGCGGGTAACACGGCCCTTATGGACCTTGGTTTTTCGCCGAATGCCGGATGGTGCATCGGGAGTGTGTGTCGCGGCTTCAGTTGCGCGGCCCACGCCATTTACAATATGAAAAAGGGACATGCCTGGGCGGCCTCAAGCAGGGAACCGATGGTGCAAATGCTGGACCTCTCGATGATCGAGTATATTGGTCCTGAGGACCGGGAAGTGCCCAGCCAGGAAGAACGCCAGGAGTATGCCAGAAAGCAGAGAGAATCGGGAGAATACAAGAAATGGGTAATCTAAAAGAAAAAAGGATCGGCAATCTAAGTGATCCCCGATTGCCGTATGATTATATGAACAGGCCGTATGGCACGGTGCCCATGGACACGACCCGGCTGCCCTTTCAATGGGTGTCGGAAGTGGCCTACAAGAATGTGCACCGCATCGTGGCCCGTGGATACGATACGACCGAACTGGCGGAACAGGGCTACGGGCTTGTGGATATACTGTTCGTTGACTTTCAGGCCAGGATTCCGCTGATTGAAGAGGAAAAGATGTTGAATTACATCATGATCCTGGCTCTGGAAGACGGTCTCTCGATGCCGGCCGCGTTATCCAGAATCGTCGGGCGGTCAAAAACCTTTCTGACCCAGGCCTGCGGCGCTTCCATTCTCGCCTTCGGCCACGCTTACGGCGCTTACTCGGCATTCGGAAACGTGCTGATTGAGAGTCTCGCCCAAGTCGAAGAGGATGGAAAAACGATGGAACAGGTCGCCATGGAACTGGCCCGGGAAATGCTAGGTGATCCAGCGCTGGGTGTTTCCGGCCTGATGCTCAAGGACCCGGCTGCCAGGCGCATCTTTGCCAGGGCCGAAGCGCTCGGCGTGGCGGGCGAATACATCGCCTTTACCGAAGAGATCGTCAAAGCGGCACAGCAGATCAGCGACTATCCCGTTGACCTGGATATGCTCGGCGCAATCGGGGCCACGATGATGGACCTGGGCTTCACTCCCGAGGCAACCTGGGCTATCCTGGCCATCACGCGGTCCTTCGGCGCAGGGGCTCATTATATCGAAGAGGTCGAGCGGGAAGACCTGACGCGCCTGGGCCAGGAGCTCACCCCGAAGGAAAACTACGATGGCCCGGAAGACCGGCCCGTCCCCCTGTTGGCGGACAGGGACAGAATCGCCAAACCTGGGCAAACCCATACGCCCGAGGAATGGAAGAAGGCTTTCGATGAAAGACAGAAACTCCACGGCAGCGGGTTTGCCATCATGGAAGAAGTCAAGGACCCCAGCGAAAAAACATAGGGAGACAGGTAACGTGACAGACAGCACAGACAAAACAGTTGAGACGGATGACATCCAGGAGTTGTATGAGCGGGCAAGGAAGGCCTTTGAGGAGGTTGAATTCTGGCCCCAGGAGAAAGTAGACGAGGTGGTCGCCGCCGTCGCCTGGGAGTGGCAGAAGGAGGAGACGGCCAAGGCGCTTGCCAGACTCGCCATTGATGAATCGGGGATTGGGGTTTACGAAGATAAAGTCGCCAAGATACAAAGTAAAACCCGCGGCACGTTGTGGGATATGAAAGGTGTGAAGACCTGCGGTTTGGTGGAGGAGGACAAAGAGAAGGGCCTGAGGATATTCGCCAAGCCGATGGGTGTTGTGGCCAATGTCGTTCCCTCCACCAATCCAGAGTCAACGGTTTGCTGCATTGGGCTCAGTCTGTTGAAAACCAGAAATGCAATGATCGTCTCGCCCCATCCCAGGACCCAGGGCAGCTCCTATCTTACGGTGGAGTATGGCCGCAAGGCGCTCCGCAAAGTCGGCGCCCCCGAAGACCTGATGTTGTGCATCCGGCACAGCAGTCGCGCCAAGGCCCGCGAATTGATGGCGGCTTGCGACTTCGTCGTGGCGACGGGCGGAGCGGCGCTGGTGGAGGTGGTTTATGCAGCCAGTAAACCGGCCCACACGGTCTGTGCTGGTAATGTGGTATCCTTTGTAGACGAAACGGCCGATTTGAAAGCCACTGCTGCCAAAATCGTCAAGTCCAAGATCGCAAACAACTCCGCGTCCTGTTCCTCGGAAAACGCCGTTGCCCTGGAGGCCAGCATATACGACGAGATGATCGAGTGTTTGAAGGCCGAAGGCGGCTATCTTTGCAGCACGGAGGAGAGGGAAGAACTGAGGGCCTATATGTGGCCCGACGGAAAAACTCTGAACCGGGACGTTGTTGCCAAGCCGGCTCTTTGGATCGCGGAGCAGGCAGGAATTGACGTGCCCCAGGGTACCCGGTTTCTGATGGTGCTGGGCGAAAAAGTCGGGCCCGAAGACCGGTTTTCCGGGGAAAAGATCTCACCGGTCCTGACCGTCTGGAAATGGGACGACTTCAGTGAGATGATCGAACGCATGAAGGAAATGCACCGGTTCTCCGGCGAGGGTCATTCCGCTTCTATCCATTCCGAAAACGACGATCGCAAAATCGAACTGGCGCTCGGGGCCAACGTCGGCAGGGTTAATTGTAATATGCCCCACGCGATGGCCAACAGTGGCAGTTGGTTTAACGGCAATCCGTTCACAGACACGCTGGGCGGCGGTACCTGGGCCGGTAATATGACTAGCGAGAACGTCAACTGGAAGCATTTCCTCAATTATACCTGGTTGTCGGAGCCGATCCCCGAGGACGTGCCCACGGATGAGGAGTTGTTCGGGAACTATCTCGCTAAGTGGGGCAGGGATTGAGCTTCGTGTTGCGTATTGCGTGCTGTCAGGCAATCCCAAGATCGTCTCTGAATCAGATGATGCTCAAAGCTGTTATTTTCGGCGTTTTGCTATGGAAATCAGGCTGCAGCAGATAGACTCAGTAGATCCAAAAATGCTCTGAGGGGATTGTCAAATCCCCGGTTTTGGCCCGGATTTGGCAATCCGGGCCGAGCAAAATTGGATCTGCTGAGACTTGAGGTGATAGGGGGCAAGGACAATGACATTCGAAACTGCTTTTATAATGGACACGTCCAGTATCAAATATGGCCCCGGAGTCACACGCGAAGTGGGGCACGATATGAAAGAGCTAGTCGCCCGTCGGGTGATGGTGGTAACCGACCCTAACCTGGTGGATAGCGAACCGGTGTCTGTCACCCTCGAAGCATTGCGCAAAGAGGGGATCGATGTCGTACTGTTTGATCAGGCACGTGTCGAGCCAACGGATGTCTCCTTCAAAGAGGCCATCCAGTTCGCGAGCGAGGGCACGTTCGATGGATATGTCGCCGTCGGGGGTGGCTCCAGTATGGACACGGCCAAAGCGGCTAACCTGTACGCCACTTATCCTGCGGATTTCTTGGACTACGTCAACCTCCCCATCGGACGGGGTCGCCCAGCGCCTGGGCCATTGAAGCCACTGATTGCTATTCCAACTACCGCTGGCACGGGTAGCGAAACGACCGGCGTGGCCATTTTCGACCTCTTGGAGATGCGCGCCAAGACGGGTATTTCCCATCGCGCGCTACGCCCAGTGATGGGCATCGTGGACCCCAACAACACCCACACCCTTCCCAAGATGGTCGCCGCTGCTACCGGCCTGGACGTGTTGACCCATGCCCTGGAGTCGCTGACGGCCTTGCCGTTCAACAAGCGGCCGGCTCCCAAAGATCCCAAGTCGCGCCCCGTGTACCAAGGAGCCAATCCAATCAGCCACATCTGGGCGTCGCGGGCAACTGAAATGGTCTCTCAAAACCTCGTCCGTGCGATCGAAGACCCCTCTGACGACGAGGCGCGTGGCCAGATGTTGCTGGCGGCCAGCTTCGCCGGTATCGGTTTTGGGAACGCCGGATGTCACTTGTCGCATGCTATGTCGTACCCGGTGTCCGGGATGGTGCGCGGTTATGTGCCCGAAGGATATCCACCAGACGAGCCGATCATCCCCCATGGTATAGCCGTGGTACTCAACGCTCCGGCTGCGTTTCGCTTCACCGCGCCAACAAACCCGGAACTCCATCTGTATGCAGCCAAGTTAATGGGCGTGGACACGTCCGGCGCCAGCCCAGAGGACGCAGGTGAACTGCTCGCTGGCGCGATTGTTGACTTGATGCGCAAGACCGGGATACCCAACGGGTTGAGCGCCGTAGGTTACGGGCCGGACGATGTAGATCAAATGGTCGCCAGCACGCTGCTCCAGCATCGCCTCACCAAGCTGTTGCCGCGCCCGATTGGCGCCGAGGATCTCAAACAGCTCTTCCTGGACTCGCTCACGTGTTGGTAGCTGGATGAGCCAATGACCAAGGTTGTCCTTTTCGATTTTGGCCAAACTCTCGTCGATTCGGCCGATGGTTTTCGCAGGGCCGAGAAAGAAGCAGAGACCAAGATCTTCAAGTACCTGGGCCTGGGATTCTGGCCGGAGTTCCTCTCGAACTACCGGAGAGTCCGGGAGGAGTTTCATGCCAATTCAAACTTTTCCAGAAAAGCCCTCTGGCAGGAAGTCTACCTGCACTACAACCGGGAGCCGGGACTGGAATTCCTTTTACGGGCGGAGCGTGATTATTGGAGGACGGTCAAGTCCAGAACGAGGCTTTTTCCAGAGACCAAAACGGTATTGGAGCAACTTGCATCTGAATACCGGTTGGCCCTGATAACCAATACCCAGGGACAGGAAACATCGGAGAAACATCGGCTCACCCTGTTCCCCGGCATCGAAAGTTTTTTCGAGGTCATTATCGTGGCTGGAGAGGCTGGCGTGCCCCCAAAGCCGAATCGTGAGCCTTTTCTCTTATGCCTGGAAAAACTGGGCGTCGGTCCGAGCGAGGCGATTTACGTTGGGGATGATTGGCGGATAGATATTTGCGGGGCAAAAGGGGCAGGGATACAACCCATCTGGCTCCAACACCATTCGGTATCCCGAAAGTGGCCGTCGGTGGAAACGTCGGTCCCGGTTATAACCAGTCTTGAGCAACTGCTCGATTTGGAGAGCATGGGGGTTTCATCAACGTATATTCGTCGCGGAAGGGGTGAGTGATGACAAGATTCGCAGAACTTCTCACGTCAGAACAGGTCGAGCGCATTCACGAAGCATCGCTCGAGATCCTGGAGACCGTCGGTCTGCTGGTGCGCAACGAGGAAGCACGTTCGCGGTTTGCCGAGCATGGTTGCCGCGTTGACGCAGAGAACCAGGTGGTCAAGTTCCCGCGTGCGGTCGTCGAGCACTTTCGCGCAGCCTTCCCCCCCACCTTCACCTTCCGCGGGCGCGACCCGCAATACGACCGCACCATCCCTGACGACGGGCCATTGATGGTAACGGGCAGTTCCGCGCCGGATGTCATTGACCCGGTGACAGGCCAGGAGCGGCGGGCCCGTTCAGACGACATCGCCCGCATCGCAACCCTCATCAACGAACTGCCGGGCTACGATGTCTTCTCCATCTCGACGCTGGCCGATGATGCGCCGCCCGGCCAATTCAGCCTCTCGCGCTTTTACCCGGCGCTCAAGAACTGTCTCAAACCGGTGCGGGGCAGCGCGCCCAGCCTGGAGGAGGCCGAGAAAATTCTGCATCTCGGCGCGTTGATCGCCGGGGCTGAGGATGCTTACTGGGAGCGTCCCTTTATCACATTCCAATATTGCTCCTCCGTCTCACCGCTGACGATGGACGTCGAGTCCACAGAGAAATTGATGCGCTTTACCGAGAGGCAGGTGCCCAGTTACGGCGTCGTCGTACCAAACGCGGGCCTGACCTCACCTCTGACCCTAACGGGGACACTGGCGCAGTGCAACGCCGAGTTCCTGGCGCAGACGGCGCTGGTGCAAATGTCACATCCCGGCACACCGCTCATTTACGAGGTTTTGCCGACCGTGGCCGATATGCGCACGGGGGCTTATGCGTCCGGCGCTATTGAGACAGGCATCCTGATGATGGGCTGCGCGCAAATGGCGCGCTACTACAACGTGCCAAGTGGCGGTTTTGTCGGATTGACCAACGCCAAGGTCAACGACGCACAGTCCGGTTTCGAGACGGGCATGTCCGCGTTGGCGGCGGTGCTCGCCGGGGTGGACTTGTTGAACATGGGCGGCCTGCTCGATGCGTTGATGGCCTTTGACTTTGCCAAGGCCGTGATTGACAACGAGATCGCGCTCATGCTCAAGCGCGTCAAACGGGGCCTTGAGTTCAGTGAGGAGAACCTGGCGCTGGACGTGATCGCAGAAGTCGGCCCGGGTGGAATGTACATGGACACGTCGCACACCTTGCAGTGGATGAGGACCACCGCGCTGTTGCCCGAGATCGCCGACCGTAGCCCGCGCCAGCGGTGGGAAGCGGAGGGTGCTCTCGACGCGCACTCGCGTGCAATGAAACGCGTGCACGAGATTCTGACGCGGGGCAACCCAGCGGTCTTTGCGCCCGATGTGGACGCGCGGATTCGAGCCAAGTTTGAAGGCTTGGTCGCCGGAGATGCGGTCGTGGAGTGGCTCTCCGGTTGAGGAACACTTTCAGGGAGGACAAGATATGCCGAATCTCCTGGATTTCATGGAACGGGCCACCACCGGTCCTATCCTTTCTGAGGACGACTTTAACTTGAAGGTGCTGATCCCCAACGTCAGCAAGGTGGTGAGGGAGTTTGATATCCGGTACGACCCGGAGGCCCCGGTTCCTTCCGATGACGAGGCGGCGGACCGTCTCTTTGAGGCAGCCATTGAATTCCTGACCCGGACCGGCGTCTACTGTGATGCCACTAACCGGGTGATCCAGGTGGATCGGGAGGAGATCGTGGAGGCGGTGGAGAATCTGCCCGAAGGAGGCACCTTCGGCGAGGGTCGGGATCGGCGGCTTTTCAAATCGCGCCGGCCTGAAGACACGCGCCCGCCATGGTGTCACGTGGGAACGGGCATCGTCGCCTCGTCGGAGGAGATCGCTATGGCCCAGGTAGAAGGGTATGGCAGCATCCCCCAGGCCAATTCGATCAGCATCCCAGCCTTTGGCCGTGTCAGGGGGATGCCAGTCGTCGGGGGATCTCCCCTGGAGATCTACGCGACCATCAGTTCCATACAGGCGGGGCGCAAGGCCCTGTGGCGGTGTGGCCGGCCAGGGCTTCCCATTCTGAATCTCATCTCGTCGGCGACCACTGCCATGGCGACCATTGCTGGCACTCACCCCGCCTTTGGTCTGCGCCCCTCCGACGGCTGGCTGATAGACTTTCTCGCTGAGATGAAGGTCAACTTTGAAACGCTCAACCGGCTGGCCTTTATCCAGGTCACGGGGGGCAATATTGGATCTACGGCCCTACCGATCTTAGGAGGATATGCAGGAGGACCAGCGGGGACCGCCTTGGTGATGACCGCTTACTATCTGCTGGGCACGTTGATGTTCCAAGGAGCCTATCACCTGACCGGCCCCGTCCACTTCAGGCATGGATGTTCCACCACGCGGGACAGTTTGTGGGTCTTTTCGGTGGTGGGCCGGGCCACCAGCCGCAACACCCGCTACCCCGCCATCGGCCTGGGGTACGCGGCGGCCGGCCCCTGCACCAGAATGTACTTCTACGAGGCGGCTGCGGTGAACCTGTGCTGCGTACCGTCGGGCTACGGCGGCGTGCAGACGGTCCATCCCGCCAAGGCCGTCATTGATGATGGAGTCACGCCCATGGAGGCTCTTTTCAACGTGGAAGTGGCTTACGCCGTCACGGGAATGAGGGCGGAGCAGGCCAGTGAACTGGTCAACCAACTGTTGGAAAAATATGAAAAGGAGGTGGAGAAAGCCCCGACGGGAAAACGTTACCAGGAATGTTATGACCTCAGAACAGGCAAACCTTTGGAAGAGTATGTGCGACTATATGACGACATCAAGGAGGAATTAATCAGCCTGGGAATTCCCTTTTAGATGGCAGAGTTGACAAGAGCAGATCCCCAGTCTCAAACGAGCATGAAGATATTGCGTGATATTCCCGTCTCCTTGACACCTGAATACGTTCTGGATGAGCAGCGCCGCCAGCAAAAGGTGCCGGCGCGTCCTGCGCTGGTGGCAGTTGCCAAAGAGGCTGTGGCCATGAGCCAGGAACTTGTCGCCTCGGCCGCGGTCTACGACGAGTTACTGGTGCAAGACGTGACCGGCGAACAAGTGGCCCTCTGGACCAACGGATCCGGCGAAGCAGAGAGCAGGCAACTGACCGTCGGGTCCAAGGCTGACCTTCTGGCTCCGGCGAACCGGGTGATGGTGGCGGTGTATACCATCGGGCCGGCCCTGGAGCGTCGGGCACACGAGCTTCACGCAGCAGGTGAAGCCCTGCTGGCCTATATGCTTGATAGCGTGGGCGTGCTAGCCCTGGGCGCTGTGGGCGAGGCACTGCGCAGCAAAGTCGAAGCGCAGGCGTCAGAGTTGGGCTGGGGTGTGAGCCCCGCACTCAGTCCAGGATCGCTGGTGGGCTGGCCCCTGCAAGGTCAGCGCCAGGTCTGTGCCCTCCTGCCATTGGAAAAAATCGGCGTGCAACTTAACAAATACTGCGTGTTGGCGCCACACAAG
>JAUWOI010000305.1 GCA_030612185.1 Anaerolineae bacterium | reverse complement strand
GTCGTCACGGATCGAGGTGAACACGATGGGCTGACCCGCTGTCCCCTGAGCATGCAGTACCCCGTTCACCTGGATGCTGCGGTTGTCGGAATTGTACTTGTCCCCCGTCACATACTCAAACTTCACCACCACCTCAGGCTCGATGGTCAACGTAGCGCCCGAAGCCACGCTCACGTCACAGGTGACAACATACGGGCTATCAGCCAAAGTCCAGGTTGTGTCAGTGATAATGGTTCCACACACATCCGTAGCAGAGAACCTTCGAGGATTCACCGACTCACCGAGTCCGGAGGGCATGTTGTATATGCCTAGATCGACAGGCCGGCTGGGAACAGGCGACTCCACTACGGGTCCGATGCGTGAAGCGTCGCCGCCGCCGATGGTGGAGAGGCGCAAGTTACCGCCTACTTGGGATTCAGGCACAGGGAGAGTGGAGGACATGGAGAAGGTCTTCGTGTTCACGTGTCGCCACTTCCTCACGTCAGGTGCCTCCGTGTCAGGCTGTTCCGACGTAGTCTCCTGTAGCGCATCATCGGCAAGCCAGTGAGTATTGTTGCCGTCCTGCACAGGGACAAGGATCGGCACGGCCGGATCTGCTGCTCGCGCCTGGACCGCCACGGTAGGCTGTACCCCGCTCACTGAAAGCAGGGCCATGACTACAGTAAGACTCAACAGGATGAATAATCGTGCTTTCATTGTTCTACTCCTTTCCGTCAATCTTCAGGTGAATGCTGCCTGCCGGGCAGCACCCGAACCATACACACGTCAAACGCCCGTCCTTGGGACTGGCGAAAGGGCCACAGACGCCAAAGCGCCCCAGCGGAAAGGCACAGCAGATCATCCGCCGGGGCGTTCGCACGTCTCGCAAAAGCATACTATTGGTACAGTCAGGGGATACCAGTTCGTCCATCGCAGCCCCCGTAGAAACACTGAAACCCACCCACAGGAGAAGTGTTACCAGTGTATCACGTTTTCTCGCTGCGTGCAAGCAAACAGCCGCTAGTCGTCAGCTGTTAGCCGTTGGCGGATAGCCGCTAACCGTTGACTGCTGACCACTTCGCTTATCGAATCGCCTGGCGTTCCCCTCCTCTCCAGCAGTCCCCGATACTCCCTGGCCACCACCGGCAGGTAGATCTTGAACCCCGGGGGCGACGGTGTGAGTACCATGAACTCCCGTATCGCCGACCAGGAGCCGGTGCCACAAGCGTTGAGCGCCCGCGCGCGCCAGTAGTAGACGCCGCCGCTCAGCCTGGATGCGGGTGTGTACTCTGTACTGGCTGTGGTCTCGTCCCTCTCCGGGCTGGAGAAGTCCGTATTGTCGTCAACCTGGATCTGGTACTCCTCTGCGCCGGTGGCTGCGCCCCACTCGAAGGTGGGCCTGTTGCCGCCGGCCGCGCTGCCATCCACCGGTGCCACCAGAACGGGAACACCGGGCGTGTCGCAGGTTCCACTACCCCACGTCAGCGTGAGTTCTTGTCTGGCCTCGCTGCCCCAGGGATACACCATACGCAGCGTGACGGTATCGCTGCCGACAAAGCCCGCCTGCGGCGTGAATGTCAGCACATCGTCGGCGCTGTACTCCCCGCTGACGGTGCAATGGTCCTCCCCTGTGACGTACCACGACAGCCCCGTGCCATCGCCCACCTGCGGTTCGTACGGGGTCAGATCAATGGTGATGGGTTCGTCTTGTAGTGCATGCTCACCCGCCACCGGCAGCGGCCCCTGGCAGGACCAGGTCACCGCCACGCGGAAGGTGTCGCTGTCCCACAGCCCACCGGGGTCGGTCACGCGGATCGTGACGTCCGTCCGGCCGCACCAGGTCGCGCTTGGATTGACGGTCACGTAGCGATTGCCGTCAAGCGTCACCCCTGCGCCGGTGGGGGGCGTGCCCTCGATGGTGGAGGTCAACACGCTGACGGGTGTCTCAGCGTCCCAGGCGTAGGCCCACAGGGCAATCGTGCTGGTCGGATTGGTACTGTGGTCGAAGATCTGGTTCGGTAGGTCAGAGAGTACCGGCGACGTGTTCACGGGCGGCGCGGGCTCGGAGAACTCGCTGGTGTTGCCGTCGGCGTCGGTCGCCGTACCGGTCAGATGGGGGCCAGTGAGGGAAGCCCCCTTGTTGAACGTAAAGTCGCCAGCGCCGTCGGCCGTGGTCTGACCTTCATAGACCTGTCCCTGGTAGGTACTGTCGGAAAAGCCCTCGACGGTGCAGTTGGCGCAGGTCGTGCCCGTTACCACACCAGCGTCCATGTCGAAACCGGTGATCACAGGGGCGGCCAGTTCGGTGTTACCGCCGTCGTCCAGGTCAATGCCCATTCTGGCGTTGTCGTGGATGCTGTTCTGGGCTACGGTGTTGTACAGCGAACCCGAGCCGTACATCGCTACGCCATGTACATCGTTGTAGGCGATGGTGTTGCCCTCACCGGGCGTGTCGCCGCCGATGAGGTTGAAACTGGCCCCATCCTCAATAGAGACGCCGGTGCCGGCGTTGCCGATGGCGGCCGTGCCGCTGACGTCCGTGCCGATGTAGTTGCCACTGATGGTGTTACTCACCGTGCCGGAGCCGTGGATGTAGACACCGCTCTGGCTGTTGCCGCCAATGAGGTTACATTCACCGCTACAGGCCCCACCCGGTGACGCATTGCTCCCGCCAATCAGGTTGTCGCTGGCGCCGCCGCCGATGCGAATGCCCCGCGTGCCGTTGGTCAGGGCCCCGGTGCCATTCGCATTGATGCCGATATAGTTGCCGCTGACAGTGTTGTCAGCGCTGTCCCAGATGATGACACCATCGCCGTCGTTGCCACTGATGACGTTGCGCTCGCCGGCTGTGTCGCCGCCGATGACGTTATCGCTTGCACCATCGTAAAGGGCCACGCCGTACCACGTGTTACCAACAGCGGCCATACCAGTGCTATCGGTGCCGATGTAGTTGCCGCTGACAGTATTGTGGTGTGCGCCGCTTCGTATGCTGATGCCATAGCCATCGTTGCCGCTGATGATGTTCCGATCAGCGGGCGAGGTGCCGCCGACAGTATGGTAGCTGCCGCTCAGGGTTAACCCGGTGCCCTCGTTTGCCAGCGCCTGGCTTCCGCTGGCGTCCACGCCGATCAGGTTGCCGGCAAAGACGCTGGAGGTGCTGCCGGTAAAGTGCTCGGACGCCAGGATGCCGTTGCCCCAGTTGCCGCTGACCACGTTGTCGCGCACCGTATCCCAGGACGACTCCAGCGAGACACCGTCATAACTGTTGCCCACGGCTACCGTGCCCGACACGTCGGTGCCGAAGCGGTTGCCGCTGATGGTCAGGTGGTGCGCCGCCGTGCCGGAGCGCAGCCCGCCGTGACCGCCGGCCGCGCCGGTGTTATTTGTCACAGTGACGTAGGGCGTGTCAATGCGGATGTTAGTGCTGCCGTTGCCCGCCCGAGTCACGCCGTCCGGCGCCAGGCCAACCAGGTTGCCATCCACCAGGCTGCCTGCCGCCTCTGGATCCCAGATCGAGATACCATCGTAGCCGTTGCGCCCGATGACGTTGCTCAGCACCTGGGTAGCCCCGGCCCCACAGCAGATCTCCACGCCCCGTCCACCGTTGCCCCTGTCACCCAGGTTGGCCCCCGCCCAGGCCCAATGATCGCCGCCATCCGCCGTCCGGAAGACACCGGCAAAGTTGGCCAGGTAGACTGTCTCGTCGCTGGCAAAGTTGGGGGAGAAGGCCAGAGCATGTCCACGGCTGCCAAAGACCCCGCTGCCTGACCAACTCCAGGTGCTACCGCCGTCGGCGGAGCGGTACGTGCTATCCTCAGCCGCGAAGGCGAAACCGTCCGAGGCAAAGTTCGGCGAGAGCGCCACCTGCCACTCGGAACCGCAAGATTCCAGCCCACTTCCAGAGCCGGTCCATGTCTGCCCGCCGTCCGTCGAGCGATAGACGCCGTCGTTGCCGCAGTTGTGACTGGCCAAGAAGACCGTCGTGCCGTCAGAGGCGAATGCGAGATCATACACACCGTCATCAGGCAACCCTGTGTTGCTCTCGACCCAGGTATCCCCGCCGTCGGTGGAGCGCAGGACGCCGTACCAACTGAGTCCGGCCAGCACCACCTGATCGGTCGCGAATTGCGGTGAGAACGCGACGTTGTCCACGTTGGTCGTGTCGTTGGTCTGCACCCAGGTCACCCCGCCGTTCGCAGACTTGTAGATGCCGTGACCGTCAACGGCGGCCAGCAGGACTTGGTCAACGGCGTAGTTGGGGGAGATCCCCAGCGCGTTTACATCGCCTGGGAGTGCGCCTCTCAACAATGACCAATTTACTCCTGCGTCGTTTGACACAAACAACTGACCGTCGCCCCAGGCCCAGACGCGCTGGATGGCGGTAAAGTTGGGAGAGACCGCCACGATCTCAATCTCCAACGTGCTCAACCCGTTGTTCACTGCCTGCCAGGAGGAGGCCGAGTCGGTGGACTTGAAGACACCGCGCCCTAAGTCGGCCAGGAACACCGTGCCGTCGTCCGCCACAACCAGGTCCCGCGAGTCGAGCCCGCCCGTGCTGTCGGCGTCAATGCCGATCCAGTTGTTGTGGATGGTGTTGCTGACGGACCCACCACCATTAATGGCGATACCATTGCCTCCGTTGTAGGTGATGATGTTGCGCTCGGCTTCGCTTGGCCCGCCGATCAAGTTGTGGTCCGAATTATAGATTCCAATACCTGTGCCATTGTTCCCGAGGGGAACGGTTCCGCTGGCATCAGTACCGACGAGGTTGCCGATGACAACGTTGTACTGTGAGGGCGAAATCACCTCGTCTACCAGGAAGAACTCGCCTGTCAAACCAGGCGTGCTCCCGTCGGTAGTCAGGCTTATGGGTGCCGGTCCGCTGCCTTCAAACGTTAACCCCGCAGAGCCATAGCTCTCAAAATAGTCAATCTCGATAGGATAGCTACCGGGGCTCAGATTGAGCGTGGCGTGGCTGGTGCCAAAACCGGTCTGATAGTTGCGGTCAATGACAAGGTTGCCGTCAATGTAAAGCAGCGAACCGTCGTCTGACCCAAGGATGAAGTCGTAATCCCCAGCCATAGAGATGTGGAGTTGGCCAGTAAAGCGGGCAGCAAAAACATCGTAGAACGCATCTCCTGAACCGATGGTGGGCGTGATACCATCAACACTGGCAAACGCCCCCTCTGTATCTGGGAAGTTGATCGTGGGGAAGGTACCGGTGTATTCAGGAGATAGCCCGGTCAGATCGGGAAAGGTGTGAAGACCAACGTCCGCCTGTATCGCGATGCCGTCGCCGCCATTGCCGCTAACCAGGTTTCCTTCACCTGGCGCAGCACCACCGATCACATTGTACGTCGCATCCAAGACGAGGATTCCTCTGGAATCATTGCCCAGTGCAGCCACACCGTTGCAGTCAGTGCCGACATAGTTTCCAATGACTGTGTTATGGCTGGCTTTATGGATGCGCACGCCCTCCCACTTGTTACCACTGATGAGATTGCGCTCTTCGACCGTGTTTCCACCTATCACGTTGTACTGAGGGCCGTTGTGAATGAGCACGCCGTACCAGGCATTACCCAGAGCTGTCGTGCCGCTGACATTTGTACCAACGTAGTTGCCACTGACAGTGTTGCTTGCGGTGTTGCTGTCCCATAGATACACACCAGCTCCGTCGTTGCCGCTGATGAGATTACATTCACCGCTGCAACCCCCACCCGGTGATGAGTTGCGCCCACCAATGAGGTTATGAGTAGCGCCACTGCCGATAAAC
>JAUWOI010000105.1 GCA_030612185.1 Anaerolineae bacterium | reverse complement strand
GCGAGATGACCGGCAGGATGCCGACCAGGTTAAAGAACCGCTTGAAGGGCACGTCCAGTTTGACCTGGACAAAGGCGAACAGGAAGCCCAGAGCGTGCCCGCCGACGCGACGCCCAACCCCATCCACAGCGTGTTGAGGATGACCCGCCAGGTACCGCGCGCGGCCAGGAGCCGCTGGTAGACGGCCACCGCTTCGCTGCTCACGCTCACCGAGAGGATTTTGACCAGCGGGTAGACGACGAAGAAGCCAAGGAAGCCCAGCGAGATTAGCAGTCCGACGGCCAACACGCCGTCATGGGCCAGGCGACGGTATTCGCGCATGCGGAGGGTGATGAACTCGGACATTGGTCACTCCATCAAAAGACCTCCGAGGTTTTTGGGAAACCTCGGAGGTCTGACACTCGCAAGGTTTCTACCCCTCGGGTGGGGCGGCGCCTTCGCGCACCTCTTCGCCAAAGCGCTCCGATAGTTCGGCGCGTAGTTCGCCGGCCAGACCGTGATCGTACTCTAGCAGGCTCACTTGATCCAGAGCGATGGCTTCAGCGGGCACGGGCGTATCGGGGTTGGTGGGCACCTGGTAGGACTTTACGGTGGGGGCAATCGCCTGCGCTGCGGGGCTCAGCACCCACTCCATCCATACCTTAGCCGCCTCGGGGTTGGGTGCGTTCTTGATCAGCGCCACGCTGCCGATCTCGAACCCGGTTCCCTCGGCAGGGAAGGAGACTACCAGATTGGTGCCAGTCTCCTCGCGGAACTTTACGCAGTCGTGGGAAAAGATGATCGAGACGGCCACTTCGCCGGCTGCCGCCATGCGCCCTGGCGCGGAGCCGCTCTTGGTGTACTGGAAGATGTTCTCGTTCACCTGCTTCAGGTACTCGAACGCCTCCTCCTCACCTCGCAGCGCGACCAGGGTGTAGAGGAAGGTGTAGGCGGTACCAGATGTCCGCGCGTCGGCCACGGCAATATTCCCTTCGAGCGCGGGGGCCAGCAGGTCGTCCCACGAGGTCGGCGCGTCAACGCCCAACTCATCGAGCAAATCCTGGTTGGAGCAAAAGCCCAACGCGCCGACGTAGATGCCGGTCCAGACACCGTCGGCATCCTTCAGGCCATCGGGAATCTGGGCCGCGTTGGGCGGGGCGTAAGGCTCAATCAACCCTTCGGCGTAGGCGGCAGTCTGGCCCTCGTTGGGGCCGCCCCACCAGACGTCGAATGATGGCGCGCCAGCCTCCGCTTGCAGGCGAGAGAACGCTTCGCCCGAGGAGAGCCGCACGTAAGAGGTCTCGATGCCGGTCTCCTCTTCGAAGGCCGCCACCATAGCCTGGGCCCAATCCTCCTGGGGACCAGCCAGAACCGTCAACGGGCCCGTGACCTCTGGCGGGGCTTCGGTCGGTTCGGGCGGGGGCTGTGTCGGCTCCGGCGTCGCCTGCGAACCGCCACAAGCACCCAGCAGTAGGGCCAGGATCAACGTCCCGACCAGTAGAATAACAAAGCGTCGCATGATCCACCTCCTTTGGTTTTAGGGCTTTCGTGAGAAAGCGGTATCTGAATGTGACGCCAGTGTATCACAAATCCCATTCCCTGTGGTTTCCCACCGGTCACAGCTCGGTCACAGTTTGGTTACAGAGCAGCCAGATGATTGTTCGGTTCTCCGGCGTCAAAGCGGTACCCCCCCCCCCGCGCGGTGTGAATGAACGTGGGTTGGGCCGGGTTCGGCTCTAACTTTTGGCGCAAGCGGTGTATCTGCACCTTGACCATCTCTTTGCTGCCCTGCCACAGGTCGAGTTGCCAGACATCTTTCAGCAACGCCTGCCAGGTCAACACGCGACCGGCGTTTGCGGCCAGGCAGGCCAGCAAGCGATACTCTAGTGGCGTCAGTTCGACGGGCAAGCCGTGAAGCGTGACGAGATGCCGCTCAAAGTCTATCCGCAACGGACCGCTTTCGACCACCGTCACCTGCCGGATGCGCGTGCGCCGCAGGACGGCCTGGACACGCAGCACCAGTTCGCGCGTGCTGAACGGCTTGGTCATGTAGTCGTCCGCACCCAGTTCCAGCCCCTTGATCACGTCCGCCTGCTCGTCTTTCACCGTCAACAGTAGCACCGGGATCGTTGTCTCGTTGCGCACGCGCCGGCAGACCTCGAAGCCGTCAATGCCGGGCATCATCACGTCGAGGATCACCAGGTCGGGGTGGCGCTCTTCGACCTGCTGCAGCGCCTGGAGGCCGTCGTAGGCCATGACGACCTGGAACCCGGCCGTCTGGAGCGCGTAGGCGATGACCCCCACCATCTGCGGCTCGTCGTCCGCGACCAACACTGTGGGTTGCTCTTTCACGTTACACTCCCTGTCCTGGTTTTGTCGAACGGCAAGGTAAAGTAAAAACTGGTACCTCGTCCCAGCGACGTATCCACGTAAACCTTGCCGCCGTGCCACTCGACGATCTGTTTGACGATCACCAGCCCCAGCCCGGCGCCTTCTCCTGAATCGGCCCCCGTCGTCGAGAAGCGTTTGAACAGTTGGCGGCGATGCTCAAGCCCCATCCCAGCGCCGTCGTCGGTCACGGAGATGAGCAGAGCACAGTCGTTCTGGGCAATGGAGACGACGATGAGCCCGCCTTCTGAGGTGTGGCGGCTGGCGTTCTGGATCAGGTTGATCAGCACCTGGCGGATGAGGCCGGGGTCGGCCTGCGCCGGCGGTAAAACCTGCGGGTAGTAGGTGCGGATCTGCTGCTTGCGCTGCTTTATCAGGACACGCATATCGTTGACCACCAACCGCACGACGCGCCGCAGATCCACGGGCTGGGCCTTGGGGGAAAAGACGCCCGACTCTAACCGCGCCTGGGTGAGCAAGTTCTGCGCCAGCGTGGCGACACGCTCCTCGTTCTGGTAGATGGTCTCCAGAAAAGTGCGCTGTTGATCCGTCAGTGGCCCGGCCGACTCGTCAAAGAGCAGCTCCAGCGACGCGCTCATCAGCGTGAGAGGGGTTCGTATCTCGTGAGACAGCATAGAGAGCCGGTCCGACCTGACCTGGACGGTTTCCTCCAACTCGGCCCGCGTCTGGCGCTCCCGCTCGTGTTGCCAGGCCAACGCGGCGGCGATGCCTGCCAGTCCAAGCCAGAACAGGACGCGCGCGCTGGCGTCGCCGGGCCAGCCCCGACCGGCGAGCGTCGTAAGCGGTACGAGTGCGTCAACAATACTAGCCCCCAGACCAAGCAGCAGCGCGATACTCCAGCCTGCCAGGATACCATCCGCCACGATTACCGGTCCGAAAAGCAGACTAAGTGCCGGATCGAGCCACAGGGTCAGGGTTGCCGTCAGCGCGAAGTCGGTGAGCGCAACCCACGCAGCCCTACGCCGCGCAGTCCGCCGCCAACGCTGGACTACCTCCAACACGACGAGCGTGAGCAGCACCACAGGAGCGAACAACGCGGCGCGTGTGGCGACATCCGGCCCGCCCCGGACACCGCAGAGCAGCAACGCACCGGCGTAGACCAATCCACGGGCCAGGGAGACAAAGGGGGTTGATTTGTCCATCCTCACCGCAACCGCATGGCCTCCGGCGCGCCGCGCATGCCCGGCGGCGGCCCGAAGCGCTCGCGATAGGCGATGTACTCCCGAATCGGCATCCAGTTGGGGGAAGCGATGTCTGGCACGATTACGTTGGTCACGCCAATCACCTGAATCCCGCCCCGGGCCGGCACCTGCAAGTAAACCCCCATCTCGTGGGCCTCCTCGGCACTCTGGGGTATCAGGTCGGTGACCTCGAACGCGCCGTCGCCGCCGATGGGAGCATTCGGTATCATCGCGCGGAAAGGGAACTCCAGCCGTTCTTCGAGCCACGACTGCCAGTCCCGCTCTTTCCAGCGGTGCTCGTGCTCCCGCCGCGCCTCCGGGCCTGCTTTCCAGGGCAACGGTTGGGCCGCCAGGTCGGAGTGGCGCAGCCCCAGCAGCAACTCGGCCACACTCACCTCTTTTCGCTTCAGCAGCATGCCGTAGCCCATCGAGCAGTATAGGTTCTCGTCCGGGAGCCAGGGAGCCACGTAGGTGAGCATCAGTTTGCCCCGGTCCGAGCGGAAGAAGTCCACCCCACCCATACCCAGCGTGATAGTAGGGAACGATTCGCCCATGGGCCTATCGCCAACCACGTCCCACTCCCGCAGGGTGACGGTTTCCCCGCGCACCCGGCCTATCTCGAAGAAGCCGAAACGCGCCTCCTTCCAGCGGTGGAACTGCTCTCGTGCCTCCACTGACCACCGCTCCCCGATGTACTCCAGATACGCCTCAATGGGATGCCAGTCATCACCTGGGGTGCCATGCCAGAAGAACTCCTCCATCGCCCAGTGGTCAATCTCTGGTATCTCGCCCAGAGGGCCGCGCTTGAAGGCACGCTCCAAGCGGGCCAACTTCCGGCGGCCAGGCTTCCGCTCTGAGACCCAGGTAACATAGGCGAACTTGAGATGCTCCGGCTGGCTCGGATGGGCCACAGCGCGCATCGGAGAGTCAGGTGCGGTTTCCTGGCGACGAGACTTGCGCTTGCGCGACATCAAATACCTCCATCGAAGACCGATGGTACCATTGTACCCCAGCACCCGCTGGCCGTCAATTCACCTGACAGCGCCCTCTTTCCTCATCTCTTGGTGAAGAGCCAGGGTGGGGGCTGGAGGAGTCCTGCTGGACTTCCTGCAAGTTCCGAGTATACTTCCTGCATTATACACGTCGTAAAACAGAACAGAACCCATCAGAGACGTCTCCTCCCGAGAAAGGATCGCCCGTGCTCGCACTGCTCAAACTGATCCTCGTCCTCGCCGGCATTGTGCTGCTGCTGAGCCGTAAGTGGAACCTGGGACTGGTGCTCCTGCTCGCCTCCGTGGCCATTGGATTTCTCTTCGCCTATCCCCTCCCGGAGATTGGGCGTGACCTTCTCCTGACCGTTGTAGACCTGCTAACACTACGGTTGGCGTTGGCCATCGTGTTGATTATGACCCTGAGTGAACTCTTGCGTCAGACCGGCGGACTGAAGGGGATGGTCGAATCGCTCCAGGCGCTGATCCCCAATGGGCGTTTCGTCATCGCGGCGCTCCCGGCACTGGTGGGGCTCCTGCCGATGATCGGTGGGGCCATGTTCTCGGCGCCGATGGTGGACGAGGTGGGCGACCGCCTGGGGGTGGACCCGGAGCGCAAGACCTTCGTCAACTACTGGTTCCGCCACATCTGGGAGCCCATTCTCCCGCTCTATCCCTCTATGTTGCTGGCAGCGGCGCTACTAGGACTAACAACCAGCCAACTAGCAGGAACAACGTGGACACTGACGGTGGCGGCAGTGACGGGGGGGATACTCTTCGGCCTGCTGGGGCTACCCCGGCGTGGCAACGACGATCCGCCACCAATGCCCCGTGCACAAAGTCTGCGCACACTGGCGACGAGCATCTGGCCCATCGCACTCATCATCATCCTCTCACCGATCCTCCCCGTTGACGAACGGTTCACCCTGATCCTCAGCCTGCTGATAACCATCGCGCTGATGATAGTGGTCAAACACATCCCCCTGCGCGACCTGTGGACGATACTTCGCCAGCGTATCCCCTGGAAAACGGTGACCGTCATATTCGGCGCACTGATCTTCCGGCGTATACTAGAAAATAGTGGCGCTGTCTTCGCCGTTTCAGACGCTCTGACCGACCTGCGCCTCCCGCTGTCGGTGGTTGCCTTTGGGGTACCTTTCATCGCCGGGCTGCTGACTGGCCTGGTGGTGGCAGCCTTCAGCATCGGCTTCCCGGTGATATTGCCACTGGTGGTCGTGGACGGGGGAACCATCACACCAGAGTGGGCGGTGTGGCAGCTCACGGGGGGCTTCCTGGGGGCGATGTTCTCCCCTGTTCACCTCTGCCTGACACTGACCCGCATCTACTTCAAGGCCGAATGGGGACCGATCTACCGCCGCATCGCTCTGTCCGCCCTCCTGATGGTGGCGACGGCTGCAGGGATGCTGCTGTTCACCTAACCTGTCCCTCATGCCCAACCTGCAAACTTGCATACTTGCATACTTGCATACTTGCATACTTTCCCCTTATGTGTTACAACATCCACATCACGAGAAAGGAGCCTATCATGCCCGCTATTCCACCGTTCGTGCTGAAGAAACTGTATGTCAAGGGGTCGCTGCGCGCCGAGGATGACGGCTTCGCCTTCGACATCAAAAACACCATCGCTCCTGCTACCCTTGTTGCCTTCACCGGCCTCGACGTGGACAGTCAGGCAATGAGTCCCGTGCAAGTCACCATTGTCCCCCCCAGCAGCAATCCGTGCCCGATGAGCGAGATCACCACCGAGGAACCGCTGCTCTTTCCTGTCGGCGCGATCATCACGCTGCGCGTCGCCGGCAAGACACTCGATCCCGGCCCACACGAACTTGCCATCCACGTCATCGTCCAGGAAGTTGGCCCTCTCAACATCCCCGTCTCCGACACGCTCGGCTAGCCAATGCCTGTCCTCAGTGCCCTCGAGCACATCTACGGCGAGGCGGCAGAGGTGCAGCAAGCCCGTTACTCCGCCGCACTGGCGGCCTTTGCCCGCGTCTATGGCCCTGGCCCCATCCACGTCTTCCGCGCTCCAGGTCGAGTCAATCTTATCGGCGAGCACACCGATTACAACCACGGCTTCGTCCTGCCCATGGCGCTCGACCACGATATGCTGCTGCTGGCCCGCCCGCGCCCTGATAGGACTGTCCGCCTGCACAACATTGAGCCCGATTTCGCACCGCGCACCTTTGCCATCGGCCCGACCGTCACCCCGGCCTCCAAAGGCGACTGGTCGAACTACGCGCGGGGTGCGGCGCAGATGGTTGCCCGGCACATCTCCCCAGCACCGCCTGTTTACGACCATCCAGCACCGCCTGTTTACGACTCTCCAGCACCGCCTGTTTACGGCGGTGCAAACGTGCGCGGGATGGATGCGTTGGTGGACGCCGCCCCACCCTACGGCATCCCACGCGGCGCGGGACTAAGTTCATCGTCAGCACTGACGGTGGTGGCTGCTCTGGCGCTGGCGCACTTCAACGGTTGGCAGCCCGACCCCGTTCCTTTCGCCAGAATGTGCAGCGAGGCCGAGTGGTACGTGGGGACGCGGGGCGGGATTATGGACCAGTTCATCATGCTTCTGGCCCGCCCGGGTCACACCCTCTTTCTCGACTGCCGCCCGCAGACCCCTCCCCGGCCCTCCCCTACGAGGGGAGGGAGTCCCCGGTACACATTCGCTCACGTCCCGCTGCCGCCGGACCATCGTCTCCTGGTGGCCGACACAGGCGTGCGCCACGCCAACGTCCGGGGCGAATACAACCTGCGCGTCGCCGCCTGCCGCGCCGGGGTCGCCTGCCTGCGCCACCGTTATCCCGGCATCACCCACCTGCGCGACGTGCAGGACGTGGCCTGGGCCAAATTGGCCGCACTTCTGCCGGAGGTGCTGACCGTGGCCGAGGTCCGCGCTCATTTTCACAGGGCTGACATGGACAACGTGCCGCTTCCCACCGAAGATGCCGAGTTGCGCGTGCGGGCCTGCTGCCGCCACGTCCACAGCGAGAACGAGCGAGTGCGGACCACCGTCGCCGCACTGGAGGCAGGCGACATCACAACGGTCGGCCATCTACTGAACCAGGCCCACACCAGTGCCCGCGACGACTACGACATCAGTTGCCCTGAACTGGAGGTGCTGGTCGAGGCGGCCCGCGGCGTCGAGGGGACGGCCGGGGCGCGGCTGACCGGCGCGGGATGGGGAGGCTGCATCGTCGCACTGGTGCGCCAGGAAGCCGTACCCGACTTCGAAGCCCAGGTGTCCCGCCACTATCAGGAGCAGACTGGCCGGGAGCCAACCATCTCCGTCTGCCGCACCGGGGGCGGTGCGGGGTTGGTTTTCACCCGACTTGCCTCCGAGCAGGAGGTCCGCTTCCAGGTACTCGATGAAACCCATAACCCTAAGGCCCCGACCTGAAACCCTACTTATCCCCTCCCCTGTCTCCCTGCCTCCTTGTCCCCCTGCCCCCATTCTGCATCTTGCATCCTGCCCCTGGCCTGCTATAATCCCCTTCGATGAATGACACTATCCCCACCGGACGTCGGACTTCGGACTTTGGACTTCGGACTTCCTGTTATGCCGTGGCGCTGCTGCTCGTCGCGGCGGGACTGCGGTTGTACCGGTTGCCCGAACTGCCACTCGGCCTCCATTACGACGAGGCCGCTAACGGCATCCTGGCCGGCGAAATCGCCCGTGGCATCAAGACCCCCGTCTTCATCCCCTCTTACACCGGCAAAGAGGTGCTGTTCTTCTACTGGACCGCCTTGTGGATGAAACTGCTCGGTGTGACGCCACTGGCGCTGCGGTTGAGCGCAGCCCTGGCGGGGCTGGCGACCGTTGCGGCGACCATCTGGGCAGTGCGTGAGTTGCTGCATGGGCAGCGCGACGCGCGCTGGGTAGCGCTCCTCACCGGAGCCTTCCTCGCCACCTCATTCTGGCATCTCATCCTCAGCCGCTACGGGTTCCGCGCCGTGACCCAGCCGCTCTTGCAGGCGCTGACCATCGCAGCGCTGTGGCGGGGGTTGCGGCTAGCAGAGGAGAGAGGGAAGAGGAAAGAGAAGAGAGGAGAGAGGAGAGAGAAGAGAAAGGGTACAGGGGGACTCCTCTGGCTCATTTTGGCCGGCCTTTTCTGCGGCCTGACCGCTCACACTTACCTGGCTGCCCGCGCTTTCCCCATTCCGTTGGCAGCGGCGCTTCTCACCCTCCTCATCGCCGACCGGGGCCATCGTCGCGCCCGTCTGGGCCAACTAGTCCTCTTCGGCGCCATCGCCGCACTCGTCTTGGCCCCACTGGCCCACTACTGGCTGACCCACCCCGGCAGTTTCCTGACCCGCACGCAACAGATCGCCGCCGCCAGTTGGGCCGAAGTCTGGGCCGGCATCCGCACCTGCCTGGAGATGTTTTTCCTCCGAGGCGACCCCTACATCCGCTTCAACCTGCCCCGCCGACCTATCTTCGACCCCCTAACCGCCGTCCTGTTTCTCCTTGGTCTCACCATCACTATCTGGCAATTCGTCCGCCTGCTGCGCAGCGCACCGCCTCGCGCTCCCCGCTCCACCTCACCTTGTCACCCTGTCACCCTGTCACCTTGTCACCTTGTCACCTTGTCACCCTGTCACCTTGCCTCCCGCGTCTTCCTCCTCATCTACCTCCCCATCATGCTGCTCCCCAGCGCCCTTGCTACCGGCGACATCACCCCCAGCAACCTGCGCGCCGCTGGCCTTCTACCATTCATCTACCTCTTCCCCGCCCTGGGCCTATCCACCCTCAGATCCCAAATCTCGCGTCATTCGTCATTCGTCATTCGTCATTCGTCACTCGTCATTCTGCTCCTCGCCCTCCTGCCTCCCCTCACCGCCACTGCCTACTTCCGCGACTGGGCCCCCTCCGCCACCCTATACTACGCTGCCGATGGCGACCTGGCCGACATCGCCGCCTACCTCAACCAGGCCGGCCTGACCGCCACCACCCCCTACGTCGCCAGCATTCATTACCGCCACCCCACGTTGGCCTTCTTGGCCGAGGACTATGGGGCGGTCCGCTGGCTCACCGGCGGGAGAACCGTCGTCTTCCCGGCGGAGGGAGAGGCGCGTCTGATCCTCCCCCGCTCGGCGTCGGATGACTTGGCCTGGATGGAGTCACTGCTGGTGGATGGCTCCCTCGTAACCGCGCCTCCTGGTCCCAACGGCGCGCCCGCCTTTCAAGTCTATCACGTCGGCCCCGCTCCTGGTTTGACGCCCACCCACGTGCTGACGGCCAACCTGGCCCACGCCGCCTCTCTGCTCGGCTACGACATCGTCGGCGAGTCCCGCTCTGGCGAAAGTGCCGAGGTCGCCGCCTGGTGGCGCGTGCTGACCTCCCCCGACCGGGGCGACTACGGCCCCGTCGCCCGCCTCACCGACCCATGGGGCTTCGTCTGGGGGGAGACCCAGCCCTTCCATTATCCCTCCGAGCAGTGGACGCCCGGCGAACTGGTAGCGGACCACCTTTCGATCCCGGTCGCCCCCGGCGCGCCTCCTGGCGACTACACGGTCCGTTTCAGTCTTTACTCCGCGAGTGCCGACGCCACGCTGTCCGTACTTGACAACGCTGGCCGCTTCGCCGGCGCCACAGTCGAACTGCCCCTGCACCTGGCCCGCGCCGTCACGCCCCCATCTCCTGCCGCCCTCGGCCTCCGCCCCCGCCTGGATGCCCCCCTTGGCGGCCTGCCCCTGCTGGGGGTCCACCTGGATACGACCAGCGCCCGGCCCGGCGAGCGGCTCTACCTGACCCTGTTCTGGCGGGCCGACGAATTCCCCATGCCCGATTACGACGTCCACCTCGGCCTGGATGACCGGATGCTCTACGCGGGCGCTCCCGTCCACGATACATA
>JAUWOI010000557.1 GCA_030612185.1 Anaerolineae bacterium | reverse complement strand
AGCAATTCCCGTTTTGAGATGGTTGTGGGAGATTCTCCGCCAAAATTCGCCCAATAAAGCCTGCGGGTGGGGATTGATAGCCAATTTTGGGCCTAAAATGGGATGCTGTCCCTATGGAATTGCCAAAACGGGAATTGCTGCTGACGACGCATCACTGCATCACCGGCTCAATGCGCCACATCTACGTCTACAATGACCACGACATCAGCGAGGAGATGCTGCTGGGAATTGGTGCAGGGGTCGGGTTCATCTACTGGCGCCAGAAGGGACAGCCGCCCTTCATCGGCGGGCGCGCCAACTTTGAACGACCCGGTGTAGAGGGGTTGGAAAAGACCACCGGGAGGCGCACCGGCGTGGTGGTCGAGTCGTACACCACCTCCAGCGCGCGCAAGGCGGAGCGGACGCTACTGGAGATGCTGGACGCGGGCCAGCCGGTGATGATCTACTGCGACATGGGATTCCTGCCCTACTTTGATTTTGGGGATAGCGACTATCACTTTGGCGGGCATGCCGTGGTAGTTTGCGGGTACGATGCGGAGACACACCAGGTGCTCATCGCTGACCGGGATGGGAAACTGCATCCGGTTTCGATGGAGGATCTGGAGAAGGCGCGCGGCTCCACCTACAAGCCCTTCCCGCCCAAGCACAAGTGGTACGCCTTTGATTTCAGCCACAAGCGCCAGCCCACCATCGTCGAGGTGCGAGAGGCTATCGCCGAACAGACGAAAGGGATGTTGGAACCGCCCATCAGCAACATCGGAGTCAAAGGCATCCGCAAGGCGGCCAAGCGCGCGCTCAAGTGGCCCGACCTGATGGACGAGGACGCGCTGCGCTTCACGCTATTCAACGCCTACATCTTCATCGACGCGGCTGGCGGTACCGGCGGCGGCCTCTTTCGTTACATGTTCAGCCGCTTCCTGCGCGAGGCCGCCGGGATCATAGGAGACGCACGCCTGAATCAGAGCGCCGGCGAGTTCCAGCACATCGGCGATAGGTGGCAAGAGATCGCCGAAATCTTCAAGCGGGGATGGGAGGCCGAGGACCCGGTCACCGTGATTGCGGAGACGACGGCCCCACTGATGGAGTTGGCCGAGTTGGAGGAGGTAGCGTGGGGACGCCTGCGGGAGTTGGTGGAAAGGAAGAGGAAGCACTCGCCGAACCGGACCGTCGTCGAGGAGCCGAGCGAGACGCTGTGACCCTGGGCCGCAGGACGGCGTGATCCTGTGTGGTGTGCCCTGGCCTGAAGAGGTGGCGCGGCCCGATGAACTGCCCCGGTCGGCACAAGTCCGTGGAATATTAGCACCCCTCGAATGAAACCCCCTTCGGGGCTGGACTTGGCTACGCCATTCAGCCCCGATGTGGTATAATATACACCGATGCAATTCCAAGGAGCGAAGATTTGGCTAGAACAGGAATCGTAGCGCGCGTGGCTGGCGTGGTGGTAGACGCGGAGTTCGCCTCCGGCGACCTGCCCAGCATCCACAACGGTCTACTGATCCAGCGGGACGATGGGCCAGAACTGGTCATCGAAGTGCAGGAGCACATTGACCCCCGCACGGTGCGGGCAATTGCTATGGGCGGCACGGCGGGGCTGCGCCGGGGACTGCCGGTGCTCGACATGGGCCACCCCATCCGCGTCCCGGTGGGCCGGGCGACGCTGGGACGCATGTTCAACGTGCTGGGCCAGCCCATTGACGGACGATCCGCACCCGAAGGAACAGAGCGGCGACAGATCCACACCGCATCACCGCCGCTGCACGAGCAAAGGGTGGTCGTAGAGCCGTTCGTCACCGGCCTCAAGGCCATTGACCTGCTGACCCCCTACCCCCGTGGCGGCAAGATCGGCCTCTTCGGCGGCGCGGGGGTGGGCAAGACGCTGCTGATGATCGAACTCATGCGCCACACCATCCGCGAACATTCCGGCATAGTGATCTTCGCCGGCGTGGGTGAGCGCAGCCGCGAGGGAAACGAACTGTGGCTAGAGATGCGGCGCAGCGGGGTACTCGATAGCACCGTCCTGGTCTTCGGGCAGATGAACGAACCACCGGGGGCACGGCTGCGGGTGGCGCTCACCGCGCTGACGATGGCCGAGTACTTCCGTGACCACGAGCGACGTCCGGTGCTGGTGTTCATTGACAACATCTTCCGCTACATTCAGGCGGGCGCGGAGGTGTCGGCGCTGCTGGGGCGGCTGCCCAGCGCCGTGGGCTACCAGCCCACGCTGGAAAGCGAGATGGGCGAACTGCAGGAGCGCATCACCACCACCAGCCGTGGCAGTATGACGTCGGTGCAGGCGGTCTACGTACCAGCCGACGACCTGACCGACCCGGCCGTCGTGGCGACCTTTGCCCACCTGGACGCGGCGACGATTCTCTCGCGCCGCCAGTCCAGCCTGGGCCTCTACCCTGCCATTGACCCGCTGGAATCCAACAGTACGTTACTCACGCCTGCTGGCGTGGGGGAGGAGCATTACACCATCGCCACAGAGGTGCGGGCGCTGCTGGCCCGCTACCAGGAACTACAGGACGTCATCGCCATCCTGGGAATGGAGGAACTGAGCGAAGAGGATCGCCTGGCGGTCAACCGGGCGCGGCGCGTGCAACGATTCCTCACGCAGCCGTTCTTCGTCTCTGAGCCGTTCACCGGGCTGACCGGCCGCTACGTGCCGCTGGCCGAGACGCTACGTGGTTTCCGCGAGATTCTGGAGGGCCGCCACGACGACCTGCCAGAGCAGACGTTCTACATGGTCGGCACGATTGATGAGG
>JAUWOI010000282.1 GCA_030612185.1 Anaerolineae bacterium | reverse complement strand
AGCAATTCCCGTTTTGGCAATTCCATAGGGACAGCATCCCATTTTAGGCCCAAAATTGGCTATCAATCCCCACCCGCAGGCTTTATTGGGCGAATTTTGGCGGAGAATCTCCCACAACCATCTCAAAACGGGAATTGCTGTCGTGGCAGTGAGCGTGTAGCAGTGCCAGGTTAGCATACCGGCTGTTCGTCCGGTTGCCGTTCCTTCGGCTACGCTCAGGGCGGGACCCGGTGATACACTTCTATCACATCCTCTCCGCCCGAATCGGTTTTGTTAGACGCGCTTGAGCCAAACCCGCGTTCCTACCCCGACGGCGCGCAGGCCACAACACAAGTAGTCTGAGTGAGCAAAGCGGTCAATAATGGCGCTTGACAATAATGGCGCATTACGTTATCATTGACCTGTGATTAAGGGCTTTCGCGACAAAACAACTGAGCGAATCTTCTCACGGCAATTCTCGCGGCGTTTTCCTCCAAATCTACACCGCGTGGCTTGGCGTAAACTTGCGATACTCGATGCTGCAGAGCGTTTAGATGACCTTCGCGTTCCCCCTGGCAATCAGCTCGAAAAGCTATCTGGAGACCGTAGAGGGGAACACAGTATTCGTATTAACGACCAGTGGCGGATATGTTTTCGGTGGAGCGATGGTGACGCTTACGATGTTGAGATTACGGATTATCACTAGGAGGCAGAAGCGATGATTGAGAGAAAGTTTGAGCCCGTTCATCCTGGTGAGATTTTACTGGAAGAGTTTCTGAAGCCAATGGGCATCAGTCAGTACCGGTTGGCTAAGGATATTGGTGTGCACCCACGCCGTATCAACGAGGTCGTACACGGCAAGCGTTCAGTCACTGCCAACACAGCGCTTAGGTTGTCGCGGTACTTTGGTCTGTCGGAACGTTTCTGGCTCAATCTCCAATCTCGTTATGACTTGGAAATGGAGAAGGATCGTTTTGCGGGACGGTTAGAGAGGGAAGTGAAGGTTCTTGTAGTGAGTCCGGCAGTTTAGGTTTGTGATTACCAGCGAATTACCACTGTATTCTCGCATTTCAGTTCAGTCTCTCTGTTTCACCGGAGAAGACCAAAGTGACGACCTTCCGTGAAGACTTTGACTTCTTTCACATCGCTGTCAATACCGTCTCCCTGGTGATTGCCCACATGTCCGAAAGACCTCCGAGGTTTCACTCCCTGCAACAAAACAGCCTGCATTTTGCCCTCGACACGCGGTGCTTTGACACATCACTTGCCCAAAACCTCGGAGGTCTGAGGTGGCAATGAACTTATGGGTAATCACCAGCGTCTCCGTGCGCCAAGAGTGCGCGGAGAAATTCGCTGGCAGAAGACAAAGCCGTGGCCAACCAGGCAGTTATATTCTTTGAGGAGGGTGATTATATCCGACCTGTTGAGCAAATATGAGGAAAGGTTACGTGAAAGAGATATTGGCTCTTCTAGTGGACCTCTTCCAGCACCAGATAAGTTTGATCCAGACGGAAAAACCAGGCCATTGTATGGATTAACCTGTATAGCCTGGATTGATCAGGAATCTGAACTATTCCAGAAATTGTGTGATCTGCAAGAAGGGTTCAGAAAGGAGTTTGAGGAAGCCGGATTAGGACACGTTTTTGCCTTTCTTGAACCTGAGTCATTTCATATGACGATCTGTGATGTCGTTGCCAGTTCTAATCCTATTCAATCTCGACATGCTAATGTTCTGATCAGGCAGGTTCAGGCTGCCTTTGCCCAAATCGGGAAACCAGAGAAAGTGACCTCCCGAATTCGAGGTATTGGTCTAGAGGGAACGATAACCGCTCTGGTTAGATTCGATCGTGAACTCGAACTGAAAAAGGTATTTGATATGGAGCATAAGATAAAACGATCAATAGAACAATCTATCGGCGCAGATCTCGCAGAGATTGCAGAGATCATTAGTTTCAGACCTTTTGCAGGGCATATTAGCCTTGCTTATTGCGTTCGAGATTCAGGTGAAGGGAATGTGGGGAGAATCAAAGAGATTCTGCTTCAGTACAAAAACGAAGACTTAGGAGAATTTGTTTTTTCGCAGTTTGATCTTACTTGTTTTACCAACATGAACACGTTTATACCAATACTGACAATCAATCTAGAAAACGGCGAAACTACTGATGTCATTGCGAGCGTAGCGAAGCACCGCCACGAGCCCCGCCACGAGTACTCGCGGTGGTACTCGCGGTGGCAATCTCCTCCCTTCAACATGTGAGCAACGGTGGAGATTGCTTCGTCACTTCGTTCCTCGCAACGACAGACTGAGTAGTTTCAAAATGGCGGAGTAACACGTCACGATAGACTTAGAGAATGTCAACAAGGAAAAGATGACAGGGACATTTATTAACGCCCTCACTGTGGTACTGGGTGGCAGTCTGGGCTCTCTATTGGGCGAGAGATTGCCACCACGCGTACGCGAAATCGTGGTGCAAGGCATTGGGTTGGTGGTGTTGGCGGTAGGGATGGATATGGCGCTGAGTAGCGACAACTTCCTGTTGGTGCTGGGCAGCATTCTTGTGGGCGGTATCTTGGGCGAATGGTGGCAGTTGCAGAGGCGGCTGGACAATGCTGGTAGGTGGCTGGAGAGCAAGGCGGAGAGATTCCCTTTCTTGACACGGGGCGAGTTCACCAAAGGGTTTGTGATGGCCAGCCTGGTCTTTTGTGCCGGCCCGATGACGGTTTTGGGTTCCATTCAGGATGGGCTATCGGGCGACTACACACTGCTGGCGATCAAGAGTGTGTTGGATGGCTTTTCCTCGTTGGCGTTTGCAGCAGCGATGGGCATGGGAGTGACGTTTGCAGCCATCACGGTGCTGGTTGTGCAAGGGACGCTGACTCTGGGGGCGTCACTTTTCGAGGGCCTGTTGACGGAATCCATGATCACGGAGTTGACAGCAACTGGTGGGGTGGTCATGCTGGGGATAGGGTTGCTGATGTTGGAGGTGAAGCGCATCAAGGTGGCGAACTTTCTGCCAGCGCTGGTAGTGGCTCCATTGTTGGTGGCTCTGTGGCAGTGTTTGGGCATCCAGTAGAGATTCAGCAAGAAATGGTCATCACTTCATCACCGAGGCGGTGAATAAAAGCGTTGCAGTCGTTCTTGCTCCCTTACCTGAGTGGGAGTATAATTCGACTTGAGCATCCAACAAGTAGATGAGGTGTCCAATGGACGTTTCTGTGACAACAAGCACAATCACACTAGAGTTGCCACGCCAAGAATTTGAGACGCTCGATCCCCAGGCTATCAAGCAGGGCGTGTTGGGCGAACTGCGCCGCATGGCCGCCGTGCAACGGTACGTGCAGGGCAAGATATCAAAACTCGAATTGATGGCGGCGGTTGGAGTAGAGGTAGCCCAGAAGATCATCGAAGCAAGAGATATCACCGCAGCCAGCATCAACAGGGCAATCAGTGACTATCAGACTCGTCGCTGACACCAGTGCGCTGATCTCCCTGGCGCTGGTTGACTGTCTGGACTTGCTCGGCGCTTTGGGCTACAAACTCGCGGCAGCACCAGCGGTGGTACGAGAGTTGCGCCAAATGACTGGCTGGCGGGACGCTCTTTCCAGGGCAGCGGAAAGTGCCTTGCAGGCCATCGCTGGGCTCGAGACCACTCTGGATCAGACAGCACAAGATCTGGCAAGCCAGTTGGCCGTATTGCCTGGGCTCGACCAGGGAGAGGTAGAAACACTTGCCCTCGCCGCACAACTCCACTCTTCTGAGATATTGGTGGACGATGTGAGGGCTATGGGTGGGCTGGCAGGTGTGGCTCGCACGCTGGAAGTCCATATCGTGCCGTCTTCCTATGTGCTCGTCAAAGCCTACCTGGGCGATTTGCTGACTTATGGGCAGATCGTTCAGTTGCTCCAGAGACTGGCAGTCAGTCGTGGCTGGGAGGAGAGCGTACTGTATCACACTGCACTGGTAATGATGGAACAAGTGCGAATGGTCAAGGAGGAACAAGCCGACAGGCTGGAGCAATGCGGCTGAACCACTTGGTGAACGTTCTGCCTACAGTCCTTGGCCGTGTGGGCGCCGACGTCGAGATACACGGCATCGCCGTCGATTCGCGCCGCGTGCGCCCCGGCGATCTCTTTGTCGCCATCCCCGGCGTCAACGTGGACGGCCATCGTTTCATCGCCCAGGCGGTGGCGGAGGGTGCGGTGGCCGTCGTAGGCGAGCGAGCCCCGCAGGAGTTACCCGACCTGCCCTGGGGGGCCTTCACCTACGTGCGTGTCCCCGAGGCACGGGAGGCCTGGGGCTGGCTGTGTGCCGCCTGGCACGACTTCCCCTCCCGCAAGATGATCCTCATCGGCGTCACCGGCACCGATGGCAAGACGACCACCGTCAACCTCATCTACGCCATCCTGCGCGCCGCCGGGCTCAACGCCGGGATGGTCAGCACGCTGAACGCCCGCATCGGCGAGGAGGAGATTGACACCGGCCTCCATACCACCACCCCCGACCCGCCCGACGTGCAAGCGTACCTGGCCCGCATGGTCGAGACCGAGGTCACACACGCCGTGCTGGAGGTCACCTCCCACGGGTTGGCCCAGCACCGCGTGGCCGGCTGCGACTTCGACGTGGCCGCCGTGACGAACGTCACCCACGAGCACCTCGACTTCCACGGGTCGCTGGCGGCTTATCAGCAGGCCAAAGCACGCCTCTTCGAGGGATTGGCACACTCCTTCCGCAAATCAGCAGTCGGCAGTCAGCAGTCAGCAGTTAGAACAGTGCCCAAGGTGGCGGTCCTCAACCGGGACGACGTTTCATTCCGCTATCTGAGCCCCATCCCCGCCGACCGGCAAGTCGTCTACGCGGTGGAGGAGCCCCAGCGCCGCCGTGAAACAGACAGTGCTGGGAAACGCAGCCCAGCACCGGCTCTTCCAGGCAGCCCAGCACCGGCTCTTCCCGGCCGGTGCGACGTGACCGCCCGCGCCGTGAGCTTCAGAGCGGACCGGACCCGGTTCATCCGTCGACTACGCTCAGGACAGGCCCTGCGCACATCGGCCGGCGAGATACCCATCGAGACGTCGCTGGTGGGGGCGTTCAACGTGAGCAACATCCTGGCGGCGGCTGCCGTCGGCGTGGCGTTAGGCTTGCCGCTGGAGGCCATCGCCGAGGGGATAACAGCAGTGCGGGAGGTGCCGGGGCGGATGGAGCGGATTGAGGAGGGACAGGACTTCCTGGCCATCGTAGACTTCGCCCACACACCCAACGCGCTCCAGCGGGCACTAGAAACAGCACGCACGATGACCGGCGAGAGTGGGCGCGTGATCGTCGCCTTCGGCTGTGCGGGGTTGCGCGACCGGGCCAAGCGTGGGATGATGGGACACGTGGCGGGGCGGCTGGCCGACCTGGTAGTCATCACCGCCGAGGACCCCCGCACCGAGAGCCTGGAGGAGATCATGGCCGAGAGCGCCGCCGCAGCCACAGCGGAGGGCAAACGGGAGGGGATGGACCTATGGCGCGTGCCCGACCGGGGAGAGGCGCTGCTCTTTGCCTGCCAGATGGCGCGGAAGGGCGATGTGGTGATCGCCCACGGCAAGGGGCATGAGCAGAGCATGTGCTTCGGCACGACCGAGTACCCCTGGGACGACCGGGAGGCGCTGCGGCGAGCGTTGCGCGGCGAGACGCTGGACACGCTCCCGACGGCACAGAAGATAGGTTGAAGGCTGGCGGTCCGAATCGCGCACTATGTCCCCCGCCGTCCCAGCGCCAGCCCTACTACCAGAAGCCCCATCCCCAATACTAGCATTGTCACCACAAGCACCATCTCGCTGGTGGCGCTCCCGACCTCTGGAAGGAATTCCACAACGGTCACCGTCATCTCGGAACTCTGCCCATCGGCGACGGCCACATTTGTAATCTGCGTACCTGGGGGAACGCCAGCGCGCACCCGTGCCACGATGGTCACGTCGGCACACGCGCCTGGGGCCAGCGAGCCAAGTTCCGCTCGTACTCCGTTGCCCTCCACTGCCACTGTGCCCTGCGAGGCAGATGCGCTCACCACCTCCAATTCGGGCGGCAGTGCATCGCTGACGACGACATTGTCAGCCGTAGCATCACCGTCGTTGCACACCCAGATGGTGAAGGTAACATGGCCATC
>JAUWOI010000133.1 GCA_030612185.1 Anaerolineae bacterium | reverse complement strand
CAAAAAAGGCGACACCTCTTGACTAACTCACCGGCTGGGGTATCTTTCGGACGCCTACCCGATCCGGGGCCGTCGCCGCCTGCCCTACGTCCTGGGCGGGATGGCGCTGGTGGCGTTGGGTCTCGCTGGCGGGGCCTGGGGCGCGGTGCAGATGGGACAGTCGGCGCTCCTGGGTCTGACAGCGATGGTCGTGGCCTTTGTCTGCTACGGGATGGGCAAGAACGCTACCGCGACCACCTTCCAGGCGCTCATCGCCGACGTCTACGACGAGGCGGCGCGCCCGCGAGCCGTCGCCACGCTCAAGGCGGCCTTCATCGGCGGGATCATCGCCGGCAGCGTCGTGCTGGGCAACCTGCTCGACCCGTTCAGCGCGGGCAGGCTGCTGACCGTCGCGCTGGCCGTCGGTGGCGGCGCGGTGTTGTTGGCCGTGATGGGAACCCTCGGCGTGGAGCCTCGCGGCACGCAGACGCAGGCCGCCAGCCAACGGGCGCGGGCACTGCCCTTCCGGGAGACGTTGCGGCGCACCTTCGCCGACCGGCAGGTGCGGCTGTTCTTTTTCTTCATCGGCGCCACACTCCTGGCCACGTTGACGCAGGACATCTTTCTGGAGCCCTACGGCGCACAGGTGTTTGGTATGAGCGTCAACGAGACCACGCGGTTGAGCATGTACTGGGGCGCTGGCACGTTGGGAGCGATGCTGGTCAGCGGCCTCTGGCTGGTCAACCGGCTGGGACGGCGGCGCGTGGCGGCGCTGGGGCTGTGGATCGTGGCTCTGACCTTCGTTGGCCTGATCGTCGCCGGACTGATTGGGCAAACCTGGCTGTTCATCGCGCTGGTCTTTTTGCTGGGCGTGGGCAGCGGTGTCAGCGCCTCCGGCACGCTCACCTTGATGGTGGACTTTACCACGCCGGAGCGGGCGGGGTTGCTGATGGGCACGTGGACGGTGGCGCACCAGTTGGCCGAAGCGGTGGGCAACGTGCTGGGCGGTCTGGTGCTCGACGTGATGTACGCTCTCAGCCAGAGTTACGTGATTGCTTTCGGTGCCGTCTTTGCGCTGGAAGTGGTCGCTGCGCTGGTGGGGTTGCTCTTGCTGCGCGCCATTGACGTGCGCCATTTCCAAAGGCGCTCTTCCTTGACGATCGCTGCGGTGCAGTAGTTTACAGTGTTACATTTGGCGCGACACTACAACGAATTTGGAAAAAAGCGAACGCGATGGGCTGGCGCTTTTCGTCGGGCAACGGCGGGCGATGGAAACGCTGATATCTGCGGGATGACCTTCCCAAAAGCTGCAGTGAGTGGCATTGGGACACCTACCCACCCATCTTGGAAGAGGAGATCAAATGAACAAAAAGACGTGGATTCTATCCGGCCTGACCGTTGGCACAGCGGCCGGCGTGGGCTACCTACTCTGGAAGCACGCGCAACGCGCGGTAGAAATTCCGGCAGCGATGCCCGTTGACCGGGCGCAGCAACTGTTGGAACGCGCCGCGCCGCTGCTGCGCTTGCCCACCTCGCCCGCCCAGCCGCCGGAGGTGCTGCCCGACGGCTCGGGACTGCGCTGCCCGGTGATGGGTAAGGTCTTCCCCTATCGCGGCGGCATCCTCGACCTGCTGGGCGATGGCCTGGAGAAGACATTCACTCAGCACACGCTGGACACCTCCTTCACCGCCTGGACCTACGACCGCTTTCGCGGCCCGCTCACGCGCTTGCTCAACTCGCCCGACTTTCCGGTGGAGGTGGCGACCATCCAGCGGGTGTTGCAGGCGCAAGCGGGGAACACCGTCCTCGACCTGGCCTGCGGGCAGGGCAATTTCACCGTCGAATGGGCCAAGCGAGTGGGCCCGGAAGGTCTGGTGATTGGGCTGGACATCTCGAAGGCCTTACTGGCGCGGGCCGCCAATCACGTCACCCGCTGGGGGCTGGACAACGTGTTGCTCATTCGGGGCGACGCCCATCAGTTGCCCTTTGCCAGCGAATGTCTGCACAAAGTGAACTGCTCTGGCGGCTTTCACCAATTCCCCGACCTGCCGCAGGCGTTGCGCGAGATCGCCCGCGTCAGCGTTGAGGGGGCCGCCCTCACCGCCAGTACCCTCGCCGAGGGGCCGGCCGATCCACACGCGGGCATCAAGCGGTGGATGAAGCGCCGCTTTGACCTGCACTTTGTGCCCCTGGTCTGGCTGGGCGAGCAACTGGCGGCGCTGGGCTACACCGATTACGAGTGGTCACTGCCCGGTGGGTGGTTCGGTTACACGTCGGCGCGCAAAGCAGAAGGGAGCAAGTAGTTACGTCTTTTCCAAGGAGTGAACGTGGAGATTGAAATGAACCAAGTTGATACCTATCACCTGGGAACGCACCGGGACCATGGGGCGCGGCGACGATTGCTGCGATTTCCGCTGGTGCCGGAGAGAAAAGAGCACAGTGCAATGAGATGCTCGACATGAAAGACAAATCCTCGTCGCACAAAAGAGAAATCTAAAAAGTCATGAAACTCTGGGGGCGACCATGACGGGACTGAAGAACGAGTCATTTTGGAGCAAATCCGCCGACACGTACATGAACGACACCAGGTACGTGGCGGGCGAGGCCGTGCTGCAAGCAGTGACGGACAGGTTGTCGGCAGAGCGCGGCCTGGGGGAGGTGGTCGAATTTGGATGCGGCACAGGACGCTTTACTCAAATCATCGCCCCCAACGCGGAACAGGTCATTGCTACCGACCTTTCGGACAAAATGTTGGCAGTGGCGCGAGAACAGTTGAAAGGGCTTTCGCATGTAGTGATTCAAAAAGCCGACGTTGAAGGAACACCTTTCCCCTCGGAGAGATTTGACACCGTATTTATGGTCAATGTCATCCACGTTGTGGAAAATCCTCGCGCCGCGTTGCGGGAAAGTCACCGCATCTTGAAAAACGGGGGGCGATTGCTCATCGTGTCTTATACGGGCTACGGTATGACCCCGTGGGCCAGGATGGCGTTGGGCATCCGGTATCTGCGGAAATTTGGGTTCCCCAAGCATAGCCGGAACTACTCTCCCGCTGGACTCGCGGCCCTCGTAGAGAGCGCGGGTTTTGAGGTGGAGCGAGTTCAACTGGTAGGCGATAAAACCAAGGCAGTGTACCTGATGGGAGTAAAGCAATGAAGACAATTGACATCTCCTGGGATACCCCAGCCAAGATGAATGAATACCTACAAGCCACCCGCCTGGTAGACCTGGATGCCCCGACAGTGCAAGAGACGGCGGCCCGCCTCGTCCAGGGAGTATCTACCCCACGTGAGGCGGCGGTTGAAATCTACTACTTCGTCCGTGACGAGATCAAGTTCGGCTACAACCATCGTGACACCATCCCCGCCTCGGAGGTGCTGCGTGATGGTTACGGCCAGTGTAACACCAAAAGCGTCCTACTCGTGACACTGCTGCGGGCAGCGGGCATTCCGGCCCGCTTTCACCTGGCGCAGGTGGACAAGGCGGTGCAGTGGGGCGTGATGCCGCCGCTGGCCTACCGCTTCGCGCCCGACGGAGTCACGCACACCTGGGTCGAGGCCCATCTGAACGGGCGATGGATCATCCTGGAAGGCGTGATTATGGACCGGCCCTACTTTCTGGCGGCGCGGCGGTTGCTTTTGGAGAGCGGCCGGCCAATGGACTACGCCATCGGCATCCCGCCAGGAATGTTGACTAGCTGCGCCGCCGGCCGGTGCATTGACTGGGACGGTACTCACGATGTCACCTGCCAGATGACGGCGGTGGTGGCGGATTTCGGCCCGGCCACCGGCGCGGAAGAGTTCTACTGCCAGCACAGCGTAACGGGACTGCGCGGCTTGCTGTACAAGCACCACACGTCGCAGGAGATGACCGGGCGGGCGGAACGTATCCGCCGTGGGGAAAAGATGTGACGAAAGCAGGAGAATAGAAGTCATCGAAATCCAGCTTGACAAGAGGGCGATTTGTGGTATTATAGGTATGCCTGAAGAAAGATATAGGGCATACCTATACTTATTGGAGAGAATGTGATGGTTTCAGCCAGCGTTGAGCATTATCTAAAAGCAATCTACGAACTAAGAGGGGAAGAACAGGCCGTCTCCCTGTCCGCCTTGGCCGAAGAGCTTTCGATCTCAATGGTATCGGCCAACGAGATGGTGAAAAAGCTGGTCAAGCGAGGATTGATCACCTACGAGCCTTATAAGGGCGTGGCGCTGACGCCGGAGGGGCGAGCCCAGGCTGTGACCGTGACCCGTCGTCATCGTTTGTGGGAGCGGTTCCTCACCGACGTCCTGGGCCTCGGTTGGGATCAGGTGCATGAGGAAGCCTGCCACCTGGAACACGCCACGTCACCCCTGGTAGAGGAACATTTGGCGCAGTTCCTCGGCTGGCCCGAGACCTGTCCCCACGGCCACCCGGTACCCACCCCGGAGGGGGAGGTAGCCCGCGAAGCCGGCGTTCCCCTGTCCGAGATGACACCGGGGACCAGGGGCATCGTGCTCAGCGTGCCGGAGGAGACAGAGATGTTGCAATATCTGGGCAGCCTGGGGCTGGCGCCCCAGGTCGAGGTTCAGGTCGAGGCCATAGCACCCTTTGAAGGCCCACTGACAGTGCGGGTGGAAGGCGCACAGCATGTTTTGGGACGGCGGGTAGCTTCACAGGTCAAAGTTCAGCCTGTGTGAAGGTGCATAGCCGTTTACAACATAGGAGAAAACAAATGAACGTATCAATTCCTAGACCGGCGCACCGGCGCGTGGAAATGGAGGATGCCCTAAAAGCAGCTTATGCTCTCCAGAATAAAGGTAACGCCTGGCATGGCGCGGAACTGGCCCGCTCCCTGGGTTTTCCCGATGCGTGGGCCGAGAACATAACCCGGGCGCTCATCGCCTCCGGCTGGGCGGAGGAGAGCGAGCCGGGCAGCATGCGTCTAACGGAGACGGGAGAAGCCCGCGCCGTAGAACTGATTCGGGCACACCGACTCTGGGAACTCTACCTGGTGGATCAAGAAGGAATGTCGCTGGATGCCGTCCACACCGAGGCTCACCGACGAGAGCACGAGATTACGCCCGATGAACTGGAAAAACTGGACACTGAATTGGGATACCCGGCCTGGGACCCCCATGGGCACGTTATTCCGGCCTCGGGTTCCCGTGTGCCATCCCCGGCAGGACGATCCCTGCTAGAGATAGCAATACAGGGCAGCCGGCTGCACATCGTCAGACTTGACGATGAACCGGTGGAACTATTGACCCAATTGGTTGCGCTGGGGCTAAAGCCCGGTATAGACGTAGAAATTCAGAGTCTGGAATCCAATCTCCTGCGGCTGCGGCTGGACGAAAACGTCGTCCCGTTGTCTTACGACGCCGCCGGTCACGTTTTCGTGGTACCGGCGACTGCCCGGCCCGTGCCAATGGGGACACTGGCGGTGGGGAGCCGGGCGCAGATAGTGGAACTCGTGGGAAGCGGCAAACTTCAGCGGCGTATGCTATCTATGGGCTTTGTTCCCGGCGCCGAGGTAACGGTGATTCGGGAGGCTCCCCTGGGGGATCCACTCCAATATCGAGTCAAGAAGGCAAACGTTGCCCTGCGTCAGGACGAAGCCAATACACTTTTGGTAAAAGAACTACTCGGAGAGGAATAAACATGTCCACAACAATTGCCGTCGCCGGGAATCCCAATACGGGCAAGAGCACCCTTTTTAATGCCCTCACCGGATTGCGCCAGCATACGGGAAACTGGCCCGGAAAAACTGTCGAGCGCAAAGAGGGCGAGTTCAAGCACAATGGCCGCTTGGTCAAGGTCATTGACCTGCCCGGCACATATAGCCTGACAGCCGTGTCATCAGAGGAGATTGCCGCTAGAGACTTTATCGTCGAAGGAAATCCAGATGCGGTGATCGTCATCGTTGACGCCACGAACCTGGAGCGGAATCTCTATCTGGTGCTTCAGGTGTTGGAACTGACAAATAACGTAGTGGTTGCTCTGAACATGATGGATCAAGTTGAGAGCAAGGGGGTCAGAATTGACCTGGGGGCGTTATCGGAGCAACTGGGCGTGCCGGTTATCCCGATAGTCGCGCTCAAGAAAGAGGGCATTCCCCAACTCGTCGAGACGGTTATGGAAATCTGCGAAGGAAAACTCGCTCTTGATCCCGTCGGGGCTACATTCGACGAGTCGATAGAGCAGAACATCGCCCAATTGGAACACACGACAGGAAATTGTGATTACCCTTCCCGCTGGTTGGCGATCAAACTACTCGAAGGGGACACCGATGTCAAAGAGATGCTGCAAGCCAACGGAAACTCGGCCGCAGTGAAAGCGGCGGAGACGCTCATTGAGCAAAGCGCAGGGCAACCAGAGGTCTTGATCGCCGAGCAGCGTTACGAGTTGATCAGTCGCATAACACGGCGCTCTATCCACCACGAAGAAGACGTAGAGTATCTGACCGACAAGATAGACGATATCGTGACCCACAAGATTCTGGGATTACCCATCCTGGCAATCATCGCCGGGTTTACGCTGTGGGCCATCTATAACATTGCCGGCCCTATTGGCGGCTTGTTCGAGCAGATCTTCAATGTCATCATAGACCGGGCTGGAGGGCTTCTCACCGGTACGCCGTGGTGGGTCAGTGGCATCATCGTGGATGGCATCCTGCTGGGCTGCCAGCAGATTTTCGTGTTCATGTTTGGCGTCCTGGTGGTGTTCTTTTTCATCTATGGTATTCTGGAAGACATCGGCTACCTGGCCCGAGGAGCCTTTGTCATGGATCGTATTATGAAGTGGCTGGGCCTGCCAGGGAAGGCCTTTATGACGATCTTTGCCGGTTACGGATGCAGCGTCCCCGGTGTGATGGGCACGCGCATCATTGACGACGAGAGTGATCGGATCATCACCTCTGTCGTGGTGCCGTTCATCCCCTGTGCGGCCCGTACCGCCGTCATCACAGCCATCGTGCCCATCTTTTTCGACTCTGGCTTGACGGCCACAATCATCACGTTGGGTATCTTTGGTCTCAGTTTGTTGATCGTGGCCCTCGTTGCCATAATCCTGAAAAAGACAGCGTTCAAAGGCGAGCCTTCGGGCCTGGTGATGGAAATGCCCGATTACCGCCTGCCCTTGTTGTCGAACGTGTTGCGGACGACCTGGGACAGGACGTATGACTCGATGAGCAAGGCGCTGATGATCTTTGTACCATTCTCGATCATCATCTACTTGCTCTTCCATCTCCCGGCCGGGGCTGCCGTGACCGATTCGTATGGGATGACGATCGGTAGTTTCCTCGATCCCATCGGCAAGATCATTGGGCTGAGCGGCAAAGATATGACCGGTTTCCTCTTCACCTACCCGGCCAAGGAATTGTCGCTGTTGTATCTGGGCCTTTCGTATGGGGGAGTGGGAGAAGAGGCCGTCGCCGGCTTTATGGGCGACGTATGGACACCGCTCCAGGCCATCTCTTACCTGGTCTTTTTGACGCTGTACGCCCCTTGTCTGGCGACGGTGACGGCTATGGCCAGGGAGATCGGTTGGAAGTGGACCTGGTGGAATGTGATCGTCTCCCTCGTCGTAGGATTCGGCTTTGCCGGCCTCATCTACTGGGTGGGGGTGCTTCTGGGCTTGGGATGACGGGCCTCTGGCTCTCTGGTTATACTTCACAACATAGGAGGAACCCTATGAGACTGACACGATTGGAAAAGATGCTTGTCAACCGGCGGCAGGAGGCCGAGCGCAATATCGGCCGGGTACGGCGGGACCTGGAGCAGATTGACGTGGACGACGTCCTCGAAATCGGCTGTGGTATCGGAGCTATATCGGCGTTTCTCGCCGATAGTTATGGGATGAACGTGCAGGGCACGGACTTGGACTTAGAACAAATCGAGCTGGCCCGAACGACGCAGCCGACGAGTGACCGCCTGCGCTTTGCGGTCGAGAACGCGACCCACCTCACGTTCGAGAACGCCAGTTTTGATCTGGTACTGTCCCAATGAACAACGAACACAACCGGCGTATCTACCGCTTCTATGCACCGCTATACGATCTGTTCTTCAAAGCCGTCAGTGACCGCCCTCGGCGACGCGCGATCCAGATGTTGCACTTGCAGCCAGGAGAACGATTGCTGATCCCCGGCATCGGCACGGGATTGGACTTGCTTTATCTGCCGGCGAATGTCTCTGTCACCGGCGTTGACTTTAGCCCGGCAATGCTGGAGCAAGCCCGCGCCAAAGTTGACGGGCGCGACGTGACGTTGTTAGAGATGGACGCGCAACACCTGGACTTGGCCGATACCAGTTTCGACGCCGTGTTATGCACGTTGTCACTCAGTGTGATACCCGACGGCCGGGCCGCGTTCGGTGAAGCGTGGCGGGTGCTCCGCCCCGGCGGGCGGTTCGTGATCTTTGACAAGTTCCTGCTGGAGAGCAGCGAACTGACGTGGCGTAGGCGCATGCTGGGGCGCATCATGTCGGTCATCGGCACCGACCCCAACCGGCGTTTGAGTGACATCATCGTCGGGGTTCCAGGGCTGGTCGTCCAACAGAATGAGCCGAGCCTGTTTCGGGGGCAATATCGGCTACTACGTCTCGAGAAGCAAGGAGAATCACTGTATGTCTGAAAACATCAATCTTGAAACTGTGCAAGAGACCATGCTGATTTCCTTGTGGGGACGTGCCAAGTTCAGCCGTCTCTACCCAGAACTGCTCGACGACCCTGAAGCCGTCAAGATCATCGAAAAAGTTGATTATGACTTTTCTCGCGTCGAGCAGGGGTTTGATGAATATGGCGGCATCGCCTACTGGCAACAAAGGCGCGCCGATGTATTTTGGGCTGGACAATCCTGTGAGACAGATATCGAAATGGTCTGATCGAATCGCGGGCGTAGAGTGGTATTCTTTTTGGCACGACGTACCGCGAAACCCCGGGTGGCGCAAGCAGACGACTCGGAAGATGAATGCTTGCGATTTGTTCAAGATGGGGAAGTATGTTCAGGTGAGATTCTTGTGATCAGAACACGGATTCGCCAGGCTAGCGGATTCTGGTAGAATGGAAGGATCAGCGTACATCTGCGTTAATCGTTCGACTGAGATAACGAAAGTCTGCGTCCCCGACTTTGAAGGAGAAAATCCAATGTCAAAAAGAATCGGCATCCTGGGCGGTATGAGCCCAGAGTCAACGTCAGAGTACTATGAGTACATTACCCGCACCTACACCGAGCGATTCGGCGACTACGGCTACCCCGAGATCATCATCTACAGCGTCAGTTTCCAGCCCTACGTGGATTGGCCTCTGAAAGATCGCTGGGACCTGGTGGCGCAAGGCTTGAGCGAAGCGGCGCAAAGGCTCGAGGCGGCGGGCGCTGACTTCATCATCATCGCCACCAACACCATGCACCTGGTCTTTGACCAGGTACAGGCCAGCGTCAACGTCCCTATGCTGAGCCTGCTCAAGACCGTTGGTGAGGCTATCCTGGCGCGGGGGAAAAAGACGGTGGGGTTGCTTGGCACCAAATTCACGATGGAGAAGGCCTTCTACCAGGACGCACTAACCCGGAAAAACCTCGCCGTCCTGGTGCCCGACGCCGACGACCGCAAGTACGTGAACGACGTCATCTACAACGAACTGGTGGCGGGCCAGATCCGCGATGAATCGCGGACCGGATTTGTGACC
>JAUWOI010000531.1 GCA_030612185.1 Anaerolineae bacterium | reverse complement strand
CCGAGCTTAGAGGGGGGTAGCGCCACCGACGCCGTGAAGGACTCCCCCGGCCCGATGGCTGGCAACTGCCAACGGGCCAGTTCGGCGCAGTTGCTCCGGTCCCAGGCGTAGAGCGTGCTTGTACCAGCGGCGCGGGGCGCGGTGGAGTGCACACCGACGTAGAAGCGGTCGCCGCTTGCGCGCACACCCAGCGCACCCTCGGCCGTCGCCGCGCTCAGTTGGCCGATGTCGCTGACCGGATACCAGTACTCCGTCCATTCCAACGACTGCCCGGCCGTGATGGTCGCCGTGTCCCAGAAGGTCGGCGCGATACCGCCGTGCAGTTCGACGTAGGTGGAGCCGTCGTCGGTCCAGATGTTCGAGGGAATCGGGTTTGACCAGCCGAAGCCGAATCCTTTGCTGCCACGGGCCACGTTGGAGGGGAAGACCCGCGCCAGCCCCTCGTTCGCACCGGTGTCGTAGACGCCAGCGAAGTCGGCGGCCGCCTGGGGCTGCTCGAAGAAACCAAGCCAGCGGTCCCAGTTGCCCAGGCGGGAGTAGTCGCGCCCGTCGTGCACCGGCCAGTCCATAGGTTGGCCTGCGTCGGGTAAATAGTCGTCGCCCCTGGAGTGCACCGTCACCTGGTCGGCGTTAAAGATGAAGTGCAGGTCCGCGCTGACGGTGTTGGCCGCGCCCGGCGCAAGCGCCGCGTTGAGCCAGAATTTGTAATCGAGATTGGTTGCGGTGGGATTCTCGATGCGCAGGGTGACCGCCAGGTAGCCCCGGCTGGCCGGCAGGTGGAGCGTGACCGTGGCACGGATGCGGTCGCTGGCGGTCGTATCCCGCAGCGTGATGGTGATACCTGCCGTGGAGGTGACGACCTGGTAGTCCCACGGCTCGCCCCACTCGTAGCCGTGCTCCTCCACCGGCAAACACCACTCGATGCCGCCGGCCGCCATCCACCAGCCCTGCTCCGGCGGCCCCCACTCATTCGGTTTGATGACCGGGTTTTGATACAACTCGTTGTGGCCGGTGGGCTTGAAGATCATCTGGTAGATGCGCCCGCCCAGTTCTGGCATGAGCGTTACCTGTAGGTAGTCGTTCTCCAGCACCAGCAACTGGTAGTCGTGAGGTACGGGCGTCGGGCCAGAATCGTTGTAGGCGTCCCAATCCAGCACAGTGTAGGTCATGTTGTAGGTTGGGGTGTAAACGGATGTGAGGTAGGCCGTGTAGGGATAAGTGGGGATGGTCAGCGTGGCGGTCTGGAACGAGGCAGTGCCCGGCGCGGGGGGTTGCACCACCGTGACAGTGCGGCTGTCCTCGCCGTCGTTGAGTGCGTGGTCGTAGGCCACGGCACGCAGCGTGACAGTCTGCCCGCGAAACGCGCTCAGGTCGAGCGTGGCCTGGTAGGGTGGGGCGGTGGCGACGGCCTGCAGATCGTCGCCGGCGTAGAACTCGACTTTGGCGACGGTCTCGTCGTCCGAGGCGGTGGCCCACGCCGTGGTCTGCTCCACGACGACGTAGCCCTCGCCCGGAGAGGTGATATTTACGGAGGGCGGGGTCGGTTCGGCCCGCTGCGCTGGAGGATCGCCGTAGGGGGCCGGGAAGTCGCGCCGCACCTGGCTGACGCGTTGCCCGCGCACGGTGATCTGTGCCACGTCGTCGGTGCCCAGGTCGGCGCCGGCGGCCCAGCCCAGGTAGGGGACGGTGGCGGGGTCGTACCCCATCACCAGCGTGCCCACTGTGTCCAACGCCACCGGGTCAGCCCCAGCCAGGATCAGCCGCAGCGGAGGGTCGGCCGGTGTCCCGCCGATAGGGCCGTCGGTCATCCCCCGCAGGCCATCCAGGACGGCGAAGTCGAGCGGGCGGGCCAGGTTAAGATCCACGATGTGCCGGCCCAGGTCGTCGGGGCCGTGTGAAAGCGCCCACTTGTACACCTGTGACCCAGCGCGGTGATAGATGTCGGAGGGGGGGATGCCGAACTGGTTCTTGAGCGCCAGGCTCACCCCGGCGTAGGAGTGATTCTTGAGCACCGGCACGCCGATGAGCACGTCGGCGTCGAGGATCACGTTGGGCAGCCAGTAGTCGCTCCAGATGAGACCGTTCTGCAGGTGCACCTCCCGCACCAGGTTGGGGTCGTGCTGGTCCAGCCCGCCGCTGTCGTTGAGGTCCACCAGCGGTGCGCCGGTGGCGTCGTCCACCATATCACCGTCGGCGTCGTAGCCGCAGAGGCGGAAGGCCTCGACGGTCGCGCCCCGGGCATCGTGCCCGTCGCGATACAGCGCCGCGCCGTCGGCGATAAAAACCTCTCCTGCGCCAGCCTCCTGTGCCAATTGAACGACGGCGCGGGTCACGCGGGGATCAGTAGTGTGTCCCTCGTCAGGGTCAGCCCCCCAGACCAGGTTGGGCTTGATCACGACGGTGTCACCTGTCGCGATGATACTATCCAGCCCTCCCGCCAGTGCCACCGCCTGGCGCACCAGCGCCTCTACTTCCGCGTCCGAGACGGGCCATGACGCCGCCTGCACGATGGCGACTTCGGCGGGACCGCTGGCCGGGCTGGAGTGGGCCGCCCGGTGTTGCAGCGCGCTCACGCCGCCCAGCAGCGCCAGCAGCCCCACCAGCACGATTAGTTTCCAGTGTCCCTTTACCTCAGCCTCCAATCCCCAATCCCCAATCTCCAATATCCGGTCTCCGGTCTCCGGTCTCCAGTCTCCAGTCTCCAGCCTCAAGTGCGCAGCGCCAGGTTGAGCGCAGTCCCCGCCAGCGCCGCCCCTGCGACGACGTAGGCCACATAAGCGATCAGCGCCCGGCGGTTGAGCAGCGTGCCCAACGCAGCCAGCGCTGTCAGCCGCGTGGCCGGCCCGGCCAGGAAGAAAGCCAACGCCGCGCCGGGGCTCATCCCCTGGTCCAGCAATCCGGCGAAAACCGGCACCGCCCCGCCCCCGCAGGCGTAGAACGGCACGCCCAGGACGCCGGCCAGGAGCACGCCGTACCAGCGGCCCGTGCCCAGGAGCGACGAGATCCACTCTGGCGGGACCAATGTCTGGAGCAACGCCGCCAGGATCACGCCCACGACGAAGTACAGGCCCACCGTCTCGGTGAGGCGGAAGAGGGTGTGGGAGAGTGTGGGAGTGTG
>JAUWOI010000506.1 GCA_030612185.1 Anaerolineae bacterium | reverse complement strand
TGTACATCAGCCGTGGGCTGGGGTTCGAGGGTGGCGGGATGCCCCGTGCGCGGTTTCTGTGCCGGCCGGAGATTGTGTTCGTCGAACTCAGGGGACTGGAGTAAGAGTGCTCAGTCGTGCTCTGCCTCGAAGATCTCGTATGTAGCAGATTCATCCACTGGTTTTGTCAGGAGAGATCGCGCATCAATGACAGGCAAGAGGGACATTCCTAGACGCATGCGATTTGTCAGATTATGGAGTGTTTCACGCAGATATGGCCACAGCAGCAGGATAGCATCCGCTTCCTTGAACCGCTCAATGACTTCCGGCCTTAGGGTGGTTGGATCAACGATGGCCTCAAAACGCCCCTCAATGCTCAGGCTGATCGAACATTCCGGTGCATCGCCGTGAGGCAGTTCAGCCTCAAGCTGAAGCCAGAGGCTAAACTCTGGTGATGTAGGAGATTCTTCTCCCTTGATGAGCACGATGCTCAGAGATGGCGGTTCTTCACCCTCTTGTTCCGGGGTATATCGCTCTGTACTGACGTGGAACAGTCGGATGTCCACCAACTGAAAGGGGAAAGCAGACGTTACCGCCCCTTTGGTAGCGGAATCAGCATTGCGTTGATGCATCGCTGTGGCTTCAATCCCTTCATTCATCATTACGCTGGTATCTCCACTGCGCTATGCCGCCAAACTGGGTGGCTCAACGGTATAATCTTTTGCTGCCATTCTGTCACAGGCTCCTGACCAAAATGCCCCATCCCACTAGTTTCCATAGAGCGGCGCATCTCCTCGAATGCACTACGCTGAAACGGTTTGATCGCCTGTTCCGACCTGGAGTGGAATACACTGGCCCATGGTCTCGCACTCCACCGCCCCATGCCTTCGGCGAGCAACATCACAACCAACTGGTTTAGACTGGTCTTTTCCTGCTCCGCGCGCTTGGCGATTTGCTGGTGCAGTGATGTGGGCAGCCGCACGACAAACTTGCCGCTGTATTCTACTACCTCGAAAGGAACTGGTTCCGGTATGTAGTCGCCATCTTCCAATGAGACTTCCAGCCATCCCCTCTTGGCTTCCTCAATCATGCCCCAAAGTTCCTCGAGGGTGTCAGCGCAGGTCATGCACCCGGGCAAATCCGGTATCAATGCGGTGTAGCCATTTCCGTCAGGTTCTGGGTAGATCTCGACCCGGTAGGACAGGCTCATATAGTACTCGATGCTTTTCTCAGTCATCGAACTCCCCCTGTTCAATCAACTCATTGATCCGCGACAGGGCTTTCTTCACGTAAACCTCCTTGAGGGGACGGGCAAATGGGATAGAAAGAGGTTGACAACCTTTGCGCTTGACGATGATATGGCTACTCTTGGATGTCCGCAACTTAAACCCAAAGGACTCGAGCAAGGTCTGGATATCCTTGAAACTGACACTCTTGGGGTTCTGTTCGATCTTTCGCTTCAGTTTCCAGTTGGGAGAAGTCATTGCTTACATAGCACGAATATATATAGTATAGTACCATATATAGTACTATTTGTCAATACTTTGCTTTGCAGAAAGCGATGTGCTGATCAGTATGTGCTAGTCTGGCTCCTGCTGATTTGTAGGACTGGACGGGTTACGGCCCTAATAACTCCTGCACCGCTGCCGTAATCTCCGCCCGCTCCGGCATCCCGACCTGCTTCAACACCACCTCACCCGCGCCGTTCAAGAGCACCAAAGTGGGCACGCCGCGTACGCCGTAGCGCATCGCCAGTTTCCCGCCCACAGCATCCCTCAAGTTCAGACGCAACACCTGCGCTTGACCTTCTAACTCCCGTTCTAGCCCGTCCACGACGGGCTTGGCCAAGAGGCACGCGCTTCAGGTGTTGGAGTAAAACTCCACCAGTGTGGGCACGCCGCTGGTCACCTGCGCGTCGAACTCGGCCGTCGAGGCCAGATCGTCGCCCGGCGTATGCAGGAACAGGTAGCCCCCTATCATCACGACGGTCACTATGATCACCAACCAATTCTCACGCCAGAAACGCTTCATCATACACTCCATTCAAACTGTGGCTTCGATCACTCGCACGATTCCCAGCGCATGCTGCTCTACGTGCTGTACCTCAAACCCTACTTCCGCTACAGTCCGCGTCGTCTCCCGGTTCAGGTGACACTCCCGGCTCCAGGTGCGCCACAGCGGGTGAAATGCCTCCGTCAGCCAGGCTCCCAGGCCGCTGCCCCGGGTGTGCTCCAGCAGTACCAGCCGCCCGCCAGGCCGAAGCACGCGCCGCGATTCGGCCAGCCCTTGTGTTGGGTCAGCGACGGAGCAGAACAACAGCGAGGCTGTCACCACGTCGAAACTGCCGTCGGCGAAGGGTAGGCGCTGAGCGTCGGCCTGAGCCAGCGTCACGGGAGCCTGCGGATGGCGGCGGGCTGCCCACGCTAGCATCTCCCCGCTGGCATCGCAGCCGACCACACGGGCCTCCGGCTCGTAGAGCGGCAGGTTAACACCCGTGCCGACTCCCAACTCAAGCACAGCACCACGGAGTAGGGGGAACATCCGCCGCCGCAGTCGCCGGAAGATCAGCCACTCCAGCGGCTGCATGCCCCGGTCGTATACGGAAGAGACAGCGTCGAAGATGCTCATTCGACTAACGACCGGCTAACGACCGCAACACTGCCAGGTTCTCCCTGTCCTCGTGCAAGTCGTCGCTCTTGGGAGTCTCCAGCAGGCCCGGGAGATTCGCCAGGCGGGGGTCGTTCAGCACGCGGCGGAATCCCTCCAGGCCAATGTGTCCCTTGCCGATGTGCTCGTGCCGGTCTTTGCGGCTTCCCAGATCACCCTTACTGTCGTTGAGGTGCAATGCGAGCAAGCGCTCCAGGCCGACAGCGCGGTCGAAGGTTTCCATCGTGGCGGCGTATCCTTCCGGCGTGCGCAGTTCGTAGCCCGCCGCGAAGACGTGGCACGTATCGAGACAGACCCCCATCCGCTCTCCCGTTGGCGTGTGCTCCAGCAGCCAGCCCAGATGCTCGAAGCGGTAGCCCAGGTTGGTGCCCTGCCCGGCGGTGGTCTCCAGGAGAATCTGTGCCCGGAAGTCCGGCGTGGCGGCGTGAACCTCCCCCAGCGCCTGCGCCACCCGCGCTAGCCCCGCTTCTTCCCCTGTGCCCACGTGCGAGCCCGGATGGAGCACCAGGTAGGGCACTCCTAGCGCCTCGCACCGCTCCAGTTCGACGATCAGCATGTCGCGTGACTTGGCCCACAGCGCATCATCGGATGTGCCCAGGTTGAGCAGGTAGGAGGTGTGGGCCACCACTGGCTGGATACCGGTCTCCTCGGCCTTTGCCTTGAAGCGCGCGATGTCCTCCTCGGTCAGCGGCTTCACCGCCCAGGAGCGGTTGGACTTGACGAAAATCTGCAGCGTCTCGCAGCCCACCGACTGAGCACGGTCGAACGCCTTGTGCA
>JAUWOI010000553.1 GCA_030612185.1 Anaerolineae bacterium | reverse complement strand
CAAGGTGCTGGCCGGGATCGAGGCGCTGAAGCGGCGTACAGGGCGTACCCCGCTGGGAGTGGCCTGGCCGCTGGCCTGGACGATATTGGACGCGCTGCGACAGGTGCCGGGGGTGGTGCAGGCTGCCCCGGCCGGGAGTATGCGCCGCATGCGGGAGACCGTCGGCGACCTGGACCTGCTGGTGGCGGCCAAGGACCCCAATCCGGTGATGGCTCGCTTCCGCGAACTGGACCAGGTGGCCGAGGTGCTTCTCAGCGGGCCCACCAAAACCTCCGTCCGCGTCCGCGGGGGGTTGCAGGTGGACCTGCGTGTATTGGAGCCAGTGCGCTGGGGGACGGCGCTTCAGTACTTTACTGGCAGCCAGGCCCACAACATCCACCTGCGGGGACTGGCGCTCGACCGGGGGTTTTCGCTGAGCGAGTACGCTCTCAAGCGCGAGGACGGCACTGAGATCCTCTGCGCCACTGAAGAGGAGGTCTACGCCGCGCTGGGCCTGCCGTTCATCCCGCCGGAGTTACGCGAGGATCGGGGCGAGATCGAGGCGGCGCTGGGGGGCAACCTGCCCAATCTGATCGAGCCAGGCGACCTGAGGGGGGACTTGCACTTCCACACCACCTGGTCGGATGGTCACCAGGGTCTGCTGGAGATGGCGCTGGCCGCGCAGTCGCACGGGCTGAAATACGGAGTGGTGGCCGACCACTCCCACAGCCTGGGCGTTGCCCGAGGAGTCACCGCCGACGACCTGCGCCACCAACGGGCGGAGATCGAGGAGGTCAACCGGAGGATGGGGGGCGACTTCCGGCTGTTGGCAGGTATTGAGGTGGAGGTGCTGGCCGACGGGACGCTTGACTTCCCCGACGAGGTGCTGGCCGAACTTGACCTGGTCGTGGCGGCGGTGCATAGTGGGCTGCGCCATGGACGGGAGCAGGTGACGGCGCGGACCCTGGCGGCGATCCGCAATCCCCACGTAGACATCATCGCCCACCCGACGGGGCGACTGATCGGTGAGCGGGAGGGGGCTGACCTGGACGTGGAGGCGATCTGCCGTGCCGCCGCTGAGACGGGCACTATACATTAGAAGTCGTCGCCCATCCCAGGCGGCTTGATCTCTGCGACGTGCACGTGCGGCGAGCGGTCGGGTTGGGCCTGAAACTGGCGATCAGTTCAGATACCCACGATGTTAACGGCTTCGCCGTGTTGCCCTTCGGGGTAGTGACGGCCCGGCGGGACTGGGCGGAACCTGCCGGCGTGATCAACACCTGGAGTGTGCGGAGGCTGCTGAAATGGATCGTCCGATAGTGCGCGTAGGAATGGCGATAGGGATCGCTCTGCTGGCGCTGGGTGTATTGGCGACACTTCTCCCGATTTCTTCCTCTGCCGGGAAGGGTGGGCTTTCTGTCAACCTAACCCCCTGGCCCCCTTCCCTACCAGGGCAGGGGGAGCCCCCTGGGGGAGAGGTCGGCCCGGTCTGCTTCTTGAGCGAACAGGGGCCTGTCTGCGTCGAGCGGGCCGGGGCCGATGCGCTCGCTGGCGCACGTGTCGCGCCTGAACTGCTGCTCTCCTCGCTCCTGGCCGGCCCCACCGCCGAGGAACGGGCGCGTGGCCTGCGCTCGGCGATCCCCGAGGGGACAGTGCTGGAGGACGTGCAGGTACTCAGTACGACTTTCACCGTGCGGCTGGTGCTGCCCGCCGAAGCGCTGGCCGAGTTGGATACGATGGCTGTCGAGGAGATGCTCGAACAGGTGGCGGCGACGCTGGAGCCGCTGGGCTGGCGCGACCTGCGCGTGGAGGCGCTCGATCCGGCGACGCGCGAGTTCCGCTCCCTGGCCGATTTTCTCCCACCCCTGCCCGCGCCGCGCAAGGAGACGCTGTCCAGCCCTCCCGCACTCCCACACCCCCACACCCCCACACCCCCACACTCCCACACCCCTACGGGGCAACCACAGGGCACGCTCAGTGGCAAGACCGTCTACGTCAGCGCGGGGCACGGTTGGCAGTGGAGCGGCTATGGCTGGCGTGCGCAGCGCCCGCCCTATCCTGATCCACCCTACGTCGGTCCCATCATTGAGGATCACAACAACGCCGAGGCGGTGAATCAGTATCTGCTGTTATACCTACGGAACGCCGGGGCGCGGGTCATCACGGCTCGGGAGCGGGACATGAACGGAGCCGGGGTAGTGGTGGACAACGACGATCCCGGCTCTGGCACCGGGTACTCCGAGACCGGCGCGTGGACGACGGCTGCCATCACGGGGACAGGCTACGCAGGTACCGACTACCGCTGGGCCTGGACGGCGACCGATAGCCCGACCGCCACCGCCGTCTGGACTGCCACCCTCCCCGCCGATGGTCGTTACGCCGTCTATGCCTGGTACCGGCAGGGATATACCCACACCCCTGATGCTCGTTACACTGTTCATCATGCTGGAGGGGCGACCGAGATTGTCGTCAACCAGCAGATCCACGGCAACACCTGGCACTACGTTGGTACTTATGGTTTCAGGGGTGGGGAGGAGGCCCGGGTGGTTCTGACCAACCAGTCCGCAGTGACCGGTTGTGTGGTCATCGCCGACGCGATCCGCTTCGGTGGCGGCACCTTCGACGACCTGGCCGGCATTGAGACGTCGGCTACTTATCCACCCGACAAACCCTGGTGGGAGGTGGCTGCCTATTACTACGTCCAGCGGATGGGGATGGACTATCCGCCTGGCGACGTGACCGCCCGACCTATCTACGCCCGCTGGGAGCACGCCGGCACCGGAGAGGACGCTGTCTACATCTCTTGGCACACCAACGGCTACAGCGGCTACCAGTGGGACTTCAGCGGCACGGTCAGTTATA
>JAUWOI010000210.1 GCA_030612185.1 Anaerolineae bacterium | reverse complement strand
GTTGGCAGGGGTGGCTCCTCCGCTACGGGTGCGGGTACTTCAGGTGGTACGGCCTCTTCCACCGGTGGGACTTCGGCCACAGGTAGAGCCTCTGGTTCACCGAACGCCGTCCAGCCGAACGCTTCCTCGGCCGGGGGAGCGGCGGCCTCCTCGACCGGGGGAGGCGCGGCTGCCTCTGGCGCGACCTCTTCTGGGGGTGGCTCTGCGGGCGTGGGGCGGCCCATGATCTCGGTCATGCGGGCCTCGGCCTCCGCGTCGGCCGGGGCGTGGAGTTATTGCTATTTTCCCGCTGCCAGTTGTTCACCACAAGCCCGCGCCGCGGCACCGGAGGGCATTCCCTCGCCCTCCAACCAAGTCGGCAGGGGTGGCTCCTCCGCTACGGGTGCGGGTACTTCAGGCGGTACGGCCTCTTCCATCGGTGGGACTTCGGCCACAGGCAGAGCCTCTGGTTCGCCGAACGCTTCCTCGGCCGGGGGAGCGGCTTCCTCCTCGGCCGGAGGGGCTGCGACTTCTTCACCTACTGCCTCAACTCCCAGTTCGGCCAGCCATTCGGGCACTTCCACCTCGCCAGGGATGGCAGGTGCTTCCTCCTCGACCGGAGGGGCTGCGGCTTCTTCACCTGTTGCTTCGATTCCCAGTTCGGCCAGCCACTCGGGCACTTCCACCTCGCCAGGGATGGCAGGTGCTTCTTGCTCACCGGTTGGCTCAAGGCTCAACTCGGCTGGCCATTCAGTGGCCTCTTCCTCTGCGACTGTTTCTGCCTTTTCCTCTTCCTCGGCAAACCCTTCACGAATGCCTGCCAGCCACTCGGGGACTTCCTCCCCTGCTGGTTGCTCTTCTGGTGGCTCAGCGAGGTCAGAAGGTGCGGAGGCAACAGCCTCCTCGCCAACAACCTCCTCCAGCCAGGAAGGGATCTCAATCTGTGCTTCCAGCGCTGCGGTGATGCCCACCAGCGCAGCCTCGCGCTCGCTCAGCGGCGGCTTCTCTGCCGGGACGGTCTCTATCTCGGCCATCCACGCCGGGCGTTCCTCCTCAGTTGGAGGTTTGTATTCCAGAGGAGCAATCCGCACCTGTCGTTTCGGCAGCGGCGATGCAGCCCCGAAGAGTTGCTGCGCCATTTGGTTGTCCGGGTCCAGCGCCTCGGCCCGCCGCAGGTATGCCTGTCCTTCCTCCCGACCACTGCTGGTCCATATTTCCCCCAGGAGCAGATTGGCCTTGAGGCAGTGGGGCAGTTCATCCAATACCTGCTGGCAGACCTCCGAGGCCTCCAGTCGCTGCTCGTTGCGCCAGAGCGCCTCAGCCAGCGCGACGCTCAGACCCACCCGTTCGGGATGCTCGGCCAGCAGGGCGCGGAATTCGCCGATTGCTCGTGGGAGCAGATCGCCCCTGAGGTAGAGCCGGGCCAGTGCCCCGTGGGTGAGTTGGACACGCTGGAGCTCAATGCCATCTCGCCGGCTGTAGAGGTGACGTAATTCCTCCTCCAACACTTTGTTGTCGGTGGCCAGTGCGAATGCTCGTTCCAGGCACCATACGGCTGCGTCGAGCTCGCCACGCCGGCTGTATACTTCGCTCATCCCCGCCCACGCGAGCATGTCCTCAGGGTCGGCGCTGAGTACGCGGCGAAACATGTCGGTGGCGTACTCATCCTGACCAGCCTCAATCATCGCTTTGCCCAGCAGCCGGTAGGTCGTTGCGTGCTTAGGGTATAACTCCAGGATGTGCTTTCCGTGGGCTACGGCCTCCGCATAATGGCCTTGCTCAATCGTATTCTCGATCTGCTCACAGTATTCTTGAAGGGAAATCTCAGCCATTGCTTCCCCCTTTGGTCATTGGTCATTGGTTAGATTATGCACATCTTGCGCAAAAAGTCAATCCAGACCGTGCACTTCCTTCAGGCGTGCGACTAGTGCGTCTACCGGCCGCTCGGGATGAGGGGAGGGGCCGATGGGATCAGCGATGATATCCTCCCCCAGCATGGTGTAGAAAGCATTGAGCACGCCGCAGGCCAGTACATCCAGTTCGTAGCCACCCTCGAGTGTAAACACGATCCGCCCGTCGCACAACTGCCCGGCCAAACGTACCAGTTCTTGTCCCAACCAGGCGTAGCCGGTTAACGAGAGGTTCATCTGTGCCAGCGGATCGCTCCAGTGGGCGTCATAGCCAGCCGAGACCAGCATCAGGTCGGGGCGGAAGCGCTCCGCCAGTGGCCAGACTAACTCGGTGAAGACCTGAGCGTAGCCCGCGTCGCCTACCCCTGGTGACAGTGGCACGTTGAGCAGGGTTCCTTCGCCATCGCCGTGCCCTGTCTCATGCCAGTGGCCGGTGCCTGGGTAGTACGGGTACTGGTGGGAGGAGAAGTAGAAGACCGCTGGATCGTCGGCGAAAGTCTCCTGGGTCCCATTGCCATGGTGCACGTCGAAGTCGGCGATGAAGACGCGCTCCACTTTTCCTCCCGCCAACGCCGCCCGCGCGGCCACGGCGACGTTGTTGAAGAGGCAGAAGCCCATCGCTCGCGTGGCTGTGGCGTGGTGTCCCGGCGGACGCACCAGGGCGAAACCATTGGCGATCTCTCCCGCCAGCACTGCCTCCACTGCTCGCACAACCCCACCGGCGGCCATCAGTGCCGCGTCGAAGGAGCGAGGGGAGACGTAGGTGTCGGGGTCGAGGTTCCCGCCGCCAGCCTGGGCTTTGCGCTGTACCCGTTCGATGTGCCTTGGGGTGTGCACGCGCTGCAGTTCCTCGGCTGTTGCCGGGTGGGGCTCCAGGAGCCTCAGACGTGTCAGTATTCCATCGTCTTCCAGCGTGCTGAAGATGCGCTTCAGGCGACGGGCGTTCTCAGGGTGGGAGGGCAGGTCGTGTTCGAGATAGATTGGGTCGTAAACGTAGGCTGTATCCATATATCCTCCGCTTCGGAGCCTGACTTGATCGGGTGGTGTTGTGATTATACTCGCTCACGCGGGAGTGTCAACAGAGTAAATGGCCTCACTGAAAACGTGACCCAAAAATCTGAAAAAGTAGACGCCCCCCGGCTTTCTCGCTTTGTGAGCCGGGGGGCATGAAGGTAGTGCCCCATACACCTTTTCGGTCTCTGGTACCCTCGACAGGATTCGAACCTGTGGCCTTCTGGTCCGCAACCAGACGCTCTATCCACTGAGCCACGAGGGCATAACTGGCGGGGAGGCAGGGATTCGAACCCTGGGTGGAGCTATTAACCCCACAACCGCTTAGCAGGCGGCCCCATTCAACCACTCTGGCACCTCCCCGGGTACCGCTATTCCGTTGTCCTACTTCCGTTTTTTTATTGTTCCGTTGTTGTGGCGGAGGGAGAGGGATTCGAACCCCCGGTGACCTTGCGGCCACAACGGTTTTCAAGACCGTCGCCTTAGTCCACTCGGCCATCCCTCCGGTTCCGGGGGTGGCTCCCCCTGGTGTGGGATTCTACCACGCTAGCGAGCAACTGTCAATTTGCGGGGCCGCCGATGATCTTGATGCCCCTCATCCACGGCCGCAGCACTTCAGGTACCACGATACTGCCATCTGCCTGCTGGTAATTCTCCATAATAGCGATCATCACCCGGGGCAAGGCCAACCCGGAGCCGTTGAGCGTGTGGACGAAGCGGGGTTTGGCCCCTCGCTCTGGCCGGTAGCGGATACTCGCCCGCCGCGCCTGAAATGTTTCGCAGTTGCTGAGGGAACTGACTTCCAACCACTCCCCGCAGCCCGGCGCCCACATCTCAATGTCGTAGGTCTTGGCCGAGTGGAAACCCAGATCACCCGTGCAGAGTTCTTTTATACGGAAGGGAATATCCAAGCGGCGGCAGATGTCCAGTGCATCCTCAAGCATTGTTTCCAGTTCGTCGTAACTGGTGTCTGGGCTGGTGAACCTATACATCTCCACTTTGTCGAACTGGTGCCCGCGCTTGATGCCGCGCACATCTCGCCCAGCGCTCATCTTCTCACGGCGGAAACAGGCACTGTGGGCTACATAGCGCAGAGGCAGTTCATCAGCGCTGAGAATCTCGTCCCGGTGCAGATTGGTCAGCGGTACCTCGGCCGTGGGGATGAGCCAGAGGTCATCCTTGATGTCATGATAAATATTATCGGCAAACTTGGGGAGTTCCCCAGCCCCCCACATACACTCTTCCTTGACGACAAAAGGCGGATAGATCTCGGTGTAGCCGTGATCCCTAACGTGCACGTCCAGCATCCAGGCGATGAGCGCACGCTGCAAACACGCCCCGGCCCCGCGTAAGACGTAGAAACGGCTGCCGGAGAGTTTCACGCCCCGCTCGAAGTCGAGGATGCCCAGTTCTGGCCCCAGGTCCCAATGAGCCACTGGCTCGAAGTCAAACTCCTGGGGCTCTCCCTGCTCCCGTAAGACCGGGTTGTGTGTCTCATCAGGACCAACGGGCACACTTGCGTGCGGCGGGTTGGGCATCGCCAGCATCGTTGCCTTGAGGTCAGGTTCGACCTCGCGTAGCCGGGCTTCAAGTTCGCTGATGCGATCTCCTACCTGACGCATCTCAGTGATGAGTCGCTCCCGTTTGACCTTGTCCTTGAGCCGGCTGATCTCCTTGGAGACGTGGTTACGCTTGGCTCTGAGCGCCTCGACCTCCTGGAGTAGTTTGCGCCGCTGTGCATCCAGCGCCAGGATGATATTCACCTGGGCCGGGTCTTCGTTCCGGCTCAGCAACGCGGCCTTGACCAGTTCTGGCTGTTCACGAATGAGCGTGATGTCGAGCATATTATCTCTCCTGTGTCTGCTCCCATCTTTCAATGGCCTGGAGGATGGCCTGGCGCAGCCGCTCGTCGGGGAGCTGCAATGATTATAGCACGGCCCATTCAACTTTACAAATTGACCACTTTGGGTTATAATCTATACATCTTGTCTCCAGAACTGACTGAGAGTCACACCATCTCAGTTTTTGCTATCTACAGGGAACCCCGCTCTATGGTGTTGGGCGTTTCTTTTTGCAGGTTCATGGAAGAGAAAGTGGGACGTAGATACACGCGGATTTTCGCGGATAGAGAATCAGCGTGCGTCTGCGTCCCATGTTTTGATTCGTTTGTGAGAATATTGAACACTTGTTTACATCAGGAACATAATGGATGAATGAGGGACCGACGTTCCTAACCCGTGAAGGGTATCGTAAACTGGAGCAAGAATTGAACCACCTGCGCACGGTTCGGCGTCAGGAGGTCGCCCGGCGTCTCCATCAGGCGCTGAAAGAGGGCGACATTCTGGAGAATGCAGAGTTAGAGGATGCGCGCAATGAACAAGCCTTCGTGGAAGGACGTATCCTGATGCTGGGGAGCATGTTGGGCGATGTGGTCATGATTGAGGAAGAGGGGCCGCGCGAGGCAGTGGGACTGGGCAGTCGCGTCACCGTTGTAGAAGGGGATGGGCCGCCGGAGACCTACCACATCGTCGGCTCGGCCGAGGCTGATCCTGCTAAGGGCCTGATTTCCAACGAATCCCCTCTGGGGAGGGCGCTGATGGGGCGCAAGGTGGGGGGAGAGGTCGAGGTCAATGCTCCTGACGGCGCGCTGGTGTTCAAAATTGTGAAGATTCAGTGAATCACAAATCGGTGGAGTGTGAGTCGCCCACGCAGGACCTCGCGAGGTGGTCAGCGTGGGTATTTTTATAATAGACGCATGGTAGATGCAGGAGACGTTATGGAATTAACAGAACTGGAACGGCAACGCGTGGAGAAACTGGAGCGACTGCGAGCCCGAGGGGTCGAACCTTATCCCCATCGTGTCAAGCGTACTCACACCGTAGCCGAGGCGATTGCCGCTCTTGAAGCGGCCGAGGCTGCTGGGGAAGGAGGTTCCCATGTCGCTGTGAGCGGACGGCTGCGTAGTATGCGCGTGATGGGAAAAGTCACCTTCGCACACATCGAAGACGGGAGCGGCTCCATTCAGCTCTTCCTGCGCATTGACGACGTAGGTGAAGAGGCCTACGATATGTTCAAGCGGGACTTCGATCTGGGCGACTTCGTGGGCGGGGAGGGCGCGTTGATGCGCACTCGTACTGGCGAGATCAGTGTCCGCGTGAAGCAGGTGCGTATGCTGGCCAAGGCGATCAGCCCGCTACCGGTGATCAAGGAGAGGGAGGTGGACGGCAGGCGGGTGCGCTACACTGGTTTCTCCGACGTCGAAGAGCGATATCGCCAGCGGTACGCCGACCTGGCCTGCAACCCCGACGTGCGCGAGGTTTTCCGCGTGCGTGCCCGCGCGATCAAAGCCCTACGCCGTTTTTTTGATGATCGTGGGTTCCTGGAGGTTGAGACACCTATCCTTCAGCCGGTCTACGGAGGCGCAGCGGCTCGCCCCTTCATCACCCATCACCATCAATTGCACCAGGATTTATACTTGCGCATCGCGTTCGAACTATACTTGAAGAGGCTCCTGGTGGGGATGTACGACAGAGTTTACGAAATCGGGCACGACTTCCGCAATGAGGGTGTATCCCAAAAGCACAATCCAGAGTTCACCCAACTGGAGTTCTACGCCGCCTACTGGGACTATCACGACGTGATGACGTTCTGCGAGCAGATGATCGCTTACGTCGTCGAGGAGGTGCTGGGCCGCCAGGTGATCCGCTACCAGGGTCACGAGATAAACTTCCACCCCCCCTGGCGGCGGGTCACGCTGCGTGACGTTGTCCTCGAGGTGACGGGCATTGACTACCGCCAGTATCCCACCGCCGAGGAATTGGCGTCCGCGATGCAGGCCAAGGGGTTGCCGGCCAAGCCGGGCGCGACCTGGGGCTACTTGATTGACAAGGGGCTACTGGGGACGGTCGAGCCGACGTTGGTCCAGCCGACCTTCGTGATGGATTACCCCCGCGACATCTCTCCGCTGGCCAAGACCAAACCCGACGACCCGACGCACGTCGAGCGCTTCGAGTATTTCATCGGAGGGCTGGAGATGGGCAACGCCTTCACTGAATTGAACGATCCCTTTGACCAGGAACAGAGGTTCTTGGAGATGGGGCGGCTGTATGCGCCTGATGACGAAGAGGCTCATCCGATGGACGAGGACTACCTGCGGGCGATGAAATATGGTATGCCACCCAGTGGCGGCTTCGGATTGGGCGTAGACCGGCTGGTGATGCTCCTCACAGACAAGCCTGCTATTCGTGAGGTCATTCTCTTCCCGCAATTACGAGCCAAGGAGTGAATTGAATTAGTGACTCCACTGAAAAAAGGGGCTAATATTAACGCAGAGACGCAAAGGCGCAGAGATTCTTGAATGATGCTTTAATATTTTTGAGAATCGATGCCTTTGACTGAACTAATCTTGATCTACCATTTAAATTTCTTTGCGTCTCTGCGCCTCTGCGTTGAAGCTTTTGGTT
>JAUWOI010000364.1 GCA_030612185.1 Anaerolineae bacterium | reverse complement strand
GTTGGGAGGAGGTGGGGACGGGCTCGGCCAGCGGCGGGGGCATCAGCGACGACAGCGGCTCTTCGCATTGGCCTTCCGTGGCGATTGCGCCGGACGGCACGCCCTACGTGGCCTGGGAAGACAACAGTAGCGGGGGCTTTGAAATCTACGTGCGGCGGTGGAATGGGAGCAGTTGGGAGGAAGTAGAGTCTGGTTCGGCTACCAGCGGAGGTATCAGCGACAGCAGGTGCGACTCGAAGCGGCCTTCGGCGGCCATCGCGCTGGCCGGCATGCCCTATGTCGCCTGGGCTGACACCTGCGGGAACTGGGAAATCTACGTGCGGCGGTGGAGAGGCGGTGGACCGTTGTTGAACCTGCCCTTCGACTACCCAAGCCGGGGTACTGGTTCCGCAGCCGCTTTCCACTCCGCCTTCATAGCACGCACCACATCCGTCTTTGACCACCATTTTCCAGACAACAACACCGACCAGCAAATGCTGCCCTACTTGGGTTACGATGCCGTCAGCTATCCCGCGCAGAGGTTCCCATGTGGGCCTCCGAACTACAAGTGCTATGATGGTCACGATGGATATGACTTCTCACAGAGGACTGTTGGAGACCCTGTGCTGGCCGCGGCTTCAGGGACAATAGACGATGCCAACACAGGCTGCGGATTCTGCTTGGGGTGCCAGGTGACGATTGATCACGGCAACGGCTACAAGACCATCTACGGCCACCTCAGATATGAACCCACTGTCACTGGCGACGTGAACGCAGGCGACCAGATCGGGATCATAGGCAACACCTATGAAGAACCCTGTTTCTCAACAAATGCCCATCTCCACTTCGAGGTGCAGTTCAACGACGACATACCGATTGACCCATCAGGCTGGCTAGATACCTCGAATCCAGATCCTTGGGAATTAGATCCAAATGGAAGCGCATCCTCTCACCTATGGCGCTATCCTGTCCCAACGCGGGAACAGTGGTCCATAGACGGCCAGACTGGAGGCAGCCTCACCTCATCCTCCGGCAATACCACGGTTGATATCCCTCCAGGCGCTTTCAGTGGCGTGTGGGACTTCACGCTCACCGAGTCGCCGGTGGCCGAGCCATCAGCTCAACTGAAGCCCATTGGTCATTCCTTCATCTTGGAGGCAAGTGAGGCCCAGCAGGGCAATACCTCTCATTCCGCTGCCCCGCTCGCCGACCTTGGTCTCCTAACGCTTCGCGCTCTTGCTACCTTCACGAAACCATTGACCATCACCGTCCAATACACCGATACCGAGGTCGGTGCTCTGGTCGAAGACACCTTGAATCTATACTTGTGGGATGAGCAGGCCTTGTCTTGGACGCCAGTCACGACCACATTGGACACAGTGAACAACGTTGCCACAGCCAACACCGACGTCTTAGGACTCTTTGCTCTGCTTGCTGATGACAATGACCTCCAGGGACCCACCATCGGGCAACCTGCGTTTGATTCTACCGTCGTAAGCAACGAATGGCTGACCGTTACCGTGGCTATCAGTGATACCCTGACCGGAAACCACGGCGTTGACTTTGCCACGCTGTACTACTCCTACACCGCTCCCTACACGCAGACATCAATAATCGGGGCCAGCCCCGGCGGAACTGGAGACGGAACGTGGACATTCGCCGTTCCACCACAAGGTGAGACCTGGGAAGGAGCCACACTGAAGTTCAGCATCGAGGCTACCGATGGCGACCTGTCACCTGTTGCATCAGCGAATGATAATCAGGGTAGCTATTTCACGGTGACCGTCGCGGCGCCCAACACTCCGCCCACCCTCTCCGGCCTGACGGACCAGGTCTTCGACCATAGCACCAGCCCGACCAGCACGATTGACCTGTGGGCCTACGTCGCAGACGCCGAGACCCCCACCAACGAGTTGACCTGCACCATTGAGGGCACACCACCCGCTGGTGCAGGGGTGACTCTTGACGACTGCTACAACGTGACCATCAATCCAAGCGCGGACTGGTGCGGCTGGACGGACATCACCATCCGCGTGACCGACTCCGGTGGGCTGTGGGACAGCGACATCTTCCGCGTGGCCGTGACCTGGTCCTGTCCTGGTCCCATTGAGCCGCCCGGTGTTCCCGTCCTGATGGCGCCGGTGGACGGCAGCGCGGTCGGCGGCAACAGACCCACCTTCGAGTGGGGCGCAGTCACCGGCGCGGACGAGTACCAGATCCAGGTTGACGACAATGCGGACTTCTCCAGCCAGGAGAGAGAGAAGACCACGGTCAGTACAGAGTACACACCCGCATCCGGGCTGGGCGGCGGCGTCTACTACTGGCGCGTGCTGGCGTCCAACGCTTGTGGCATTGGCTCCTGGTCGGCGGAACAGGAGTTCACGGTACTCACACCGTCGCCTCCGGGGTTCGAGATCTACCTGCCGGTGGTGGCCAGGGAGTATCGCTGACTGCTGGAGACGAGGGGAACGCCAGGTGATCTGAGCGCTCTGAGCCGTTTCAACGTCACCCACGAGAAACTAGAACAGGGGCAGTCGCCGCTTCGACAGGCTGCCGGCTCTCACTGGGTGATGCGCCAGGTGGCAATGTCACACTCGCTACCGATCCAATAGGTACGCTCCAGGTAGGGCTTGGTCGCGACGCCCGAGGCATAATGGTAGAGGGGAATCATGACAGCCTCGATTTCCACGAGGATCTCCTCGGCTGGCCTATAGAGGGCTTTGCGGACGTCGGGGTCCTGCTCCCACGCAGCTAGATCCAGCAGGCTCTCGTAAGTGCTGTTTGTCCAGTTGCCCAAAGAGACACGATGGTGCACGATGGGCACGTCGTGGAGGAAGTTATGGGCATCGCGGTAGTCCAGGCACCATCCCAGCCGCCAGACCTGTGGGGGGTCGGTTTGCAGGAGGTCGAGGTAATCAGACCAGTTTGTGTCCGAAAGAGCGACCGTTACGCCCAGGTTGTCCATCCAGTTCTGACGAACATACTCGGCGATGGCCTGGTGACCGGTGCTGGTGTTGAACCATAGCGTGATCGGCGGCAAGCCCTGGCCGTTGGGGTAGCCGGCGTCGGCCAGCCACTGGCGCGCCTGGGTTGGGTCGTAGGGGATGCCCACCCCCTCGGCGTAGCCGTCCACGTGGCCGAAGACACCCGGCGGGGTGAACGTGAGCGCCGGCTGTTGAAAGCCGTTAGTAACGTCGTTGATGAGCCACTGGCGATTGATCGCCGCGATGAACGCCTTGCGCACGAGACGATTGTCAAAAGGCTCCAGAGAGGTGTTGAAGCCGTAGTAGTAGGTGCAGGCGGCAGGCTGGATGTGCAGTTCCTGGCTCAGTATGGGATTGAGCGGGGTGCCGCCAGGCACAGTCTCAGTGCTCAAGGTGCCAGCAGGCACAGTCGCAGTGTCCAACTGCCCGTCCAGGTACATCTGCCAGGCCGTGGCCTCATCCTCCATCCACATCATCACCTGGTCAATCTGCACGTCCGCAGCGTCGTAGTAGGTGGGGCTTTTGTCCAGCAGGATGTGGTCGTCGTGAACCCACTCGGTCAACTGGTAAGGGCCGTTGGTGACAATGTTTGCTGGCTCCGTCCAGGTGGGGACGCCGTGCGCTTCGATGGCCCACTGGGGCATCGGGCGGGCGACCCACAGCGAGAGGATGGAGAGGGCGTAGGAGGCTGGATGTTTCAAGGTGACGCGGAGTGTGGTGGTGTCCACGGCGGTCACGCCGACCTGGTTGGGATCGGTGATGGTTCCATCGTTGTAGTCCGCGGCGTTTTTTATGACGAAGGTGAGGACGTAGGCATAGCCAGATTCAGTTGCCGGGTCAAGGCTACGCAGGATGCCATAGCGCACGTCCTCGGCGGTCACCGGGCTGTCGTCGCTCCAGGTGACGTCGCTGCGCAGGGTAAAGGTGTAGACAGTGCCGTCGGGCGAGACGGTCCAACTGGTGGCCAGTTCAGGTCGCACCTCGGCGGTCTCGTCGTCCAGGTCCACCAGGCCGATGAAGAGTTGCTCAACGGTGGTCACAGACGCCGAATCAGCCGCCAAGGCCGGGTCCAGGCTGGAAGGCTCATAGCCCAGGTTGAGGTTCAGGGTAACGCCATCGTTGGCCATGCGCGCTCTTGTGCGGTCTGGGGCTGGCTCCGGCTCCTGGGCGGCCACTACCGCCCAGGTCAAGACGAGCGCCAGGCCCACCGCAAGCATCAACAGGGAAAAAGTTCGGACACATCACTTGCCTAAAACCTCGGAGGTCTGAGGTGGCAGTCAACTTATGGGTAATCACCAGAAGCCGGTCCGTTTGCGTGCATTGAAGTCATAGCCCTGTTCGGCTGCTATCTCCTTGCGCTTCTTCGCTGGCACGCAATTCAGCAATCGTGCAAAGTTCCGCGGTGTGGCAAAGTCCCGTGCTTCAGGGTCCAACTTCGACATCAGGCACCTCCTGGCTTGTTTTCACTCATGATACCTGATTCTCGCCTGATGTCTATAGTTCGTAAGACAATTGAACACTATTGGGGCAACCCCTCTAACGCATCCTGCACCTCCCGCCGTGAGATTCCGTGGCGCGGGTGGGCCTCTGCATCAAAACCGTTCACCACCACCCGCAGCCGGTCCCCCTCCAGCAGCCCCGCCTGCCGCAGCGCTCCCAGTGCCTTGTGCCCGGCGTAGAGCGAGGTCACCGTCGAGTTGACCACCAGGGCCTCTATATTCTTGGGAGATCGGCCTGTTGCAGCACCGTCAGGTGCACGGGGTGGTTGTAGGTCTGGCCCAGGTCCCCCTTTATAGACAGCGATGAAGTCGTAGGCCGGTTCGGTCAACTCCAGCAGCTTCTTGATCAAGCGCATACCTTGCTCTCCCGCCAGGCTGGCGTCGGAGGCCATCCACGTCTGGGGAATGCCGATCAGGACCGACAGGTTGCTCCGCCTGTACGGGGTCAGGAATCGTTTCACGTCCAACGCCGTCACATTTCCGAAGGTGACCAGTTGCTTGGCCAGCGCACCCCCTCCCATCCTCCCCCTCCAGGTCCAGCAGCAGGTGGGCGTCTCCCTTCAGTTCCTTCGGCCAGGCTCAGGA
>JAUWOI010000169.1 GCA_030612185.1 Anaerolineae bacterium | reverse complement strand
CGTCAGTGGCTGGAGGAACGGCTCGCTTACGAAATGGCATAGACCGCGCACGCCGCGCAGGTCTTTCGACGGCAATTGTAAAAGCGGCGCGTACGCCGCGCCGATAGCCATCATATTATGAAGATCCCGGTGCTCCCCCCCCTCCGTGCCGGCCTTCGCCCCCTTGCACCAATCCCCACTTTCCGCTATACTATCCCCAGCAGCAAGCCGGGCGCGCACCGGCCTAAATGAGCCGGTGCTGGGCTGTGCACAACCCAGCGCCGCCTGTTTACGACGGCGCGGCTCACCCAGGAGACCAATTGACCAAACGAGAGTTCACTCCCACCACCGAATACCGCTACAACCGCACCAGCCCCGTGCGCTGGATCCTCTCGCACGTCCTACGTTACCCGCTCCCGCCGCTGGGGATGGTGCTGGCTGCCATCCTGGCCAATACGATGGCCTCCTGGGCCCGCGTGTTGCCCGGTCGAGCCTTCGACTGCGTTCTCAGCATGCTGGGCCTGCTCGAAGGGCCTGCCCTGAGCGAGGTCGAAGGGTTACCTTTTGAGTGGTTCGGCCTGGAAGCCACGTCGCGGACCTTGCTCTGGATCGCGCTGAGCGTGATGGGTGTCCGTTTTGCTCATGGGCTGCTCGGCCTGGCCCGCAACGTGGCGGTGGAGTTCCTGGCCCAACATGTAGAGCGGGACGCGCGCGACGAACTCTACGTCAGCCTGCTGGGCAAGAGCCTCACCTTCCACAGCCGGCAGCGCGTCGGGGATCTGATGGCGCGCGCCACCAACGACGTGCACCAACTCAACCTGATGCTCAGCCCCGGCGTCAGCCTGATGTTCGACTCGCTGCTGGGGCTGGTGGTGCCCATCGTCGCCATCGGGATATTACAGGCCGAATTGTTGCTGATACCGCTCGTCTACGTCGCGCTCTTTGCCATCACGTTGCGCCGCTACACCCGTGAACTCAACCCCGTCTCCGGTGCGCTGCGCGAACAGTTCGGCGCCATGAACGCCGGCCTGGCCGAGACGATCTCTGGCATCGAGGTGGTCAAGGCGAACGCGCAGGAAACCCAGGAGCAGCACAAGTTCGCCGGCGACGCCCGCAAGTTCCGCGACTTCTTCGTGCAGCGGGGCGAGATACAGGCGCGCTACCTCCCCTTCCTCGTTTTCGCCTTCGTCTTCGCCGGCGGCATCCTGCAGGCGTTGCTCCTCTTCCAGAGAGGGGCGCTGACCGCTGGCGATGTCGTCGCCTACGTCGGCTTGCTCGGCCTGTTGCGCTTTCCCACCTTCTTTTCGCTCTTCACGTTTACCCTGATGCAGATGGGAGTCTCCAGCGCAGCGCGCATCCTGGCCGTGCTCAACACTGAGACTGAACTGGACGAGAACGAGGCTGGCGTGGCTAAACCGATCCGGGGCGAGGTGGTCTTTGAGAACGTCAGTTTCGGCTACGACGGCCAGCCGGTGCTCAGGAACATCAGTTTCCACGCCCGCCCCGGCGAGACTATCGCCGTCGTCGGACAGACCGGCTCTGGCAAGACGACGCTCACCCGGCTGATTGACCGCATCTACGACGTGACTGAGGGGCGCATACTCGTAGACGGCGTGGACGTGCGTGATTGGAACCTGGAATCGTTGCGCTCGCAGATTTCGGCCATCGAGCAGGATATTTTTCTCTTCTCCCGTTCCATCGCCGAAAACATCGCTTTCGGCGCTGGGCAACAGGCCAGCCAGGAGGAGGTCGAGTCTCATGCCCGCCAGGCGCAGGCCCACGAGTTCATCACCGGCTTCCCTGAGGGGTACGAATCGGAGGTCGGCGAGCGTGGCGTGACCCTCTCCGGCGGGCAGCGACAGCGGATCGCCATCGCCCGCGCCTTTCTGGCCGACCCGCGCATCCTGATCCTCGACGACTCGACGAGCGCGATAGATAGCGCCACCGAGGATCAGATTCAGCGGGCGATGCGCGCCGTCCAGCAGGGGCGTACCACTTTCATCATCACCCACCGCCTCTCGCAGATTCGCTGGGCCGACCGTATCCTGGTCCTGCGCCGGGGCGAACTGGTGGACGAGGGCGCGCACGATGAGTTACTGGCCCGCTGCGAACCGTACCGCCGCATCTTCGCCCGCTACGACGTCGCACTGCTGCCGCTTGATGATTCGTAGTTTCGTAGTTTCGTAGTAATGACTCCACTGAAAAAAGGGGCTAATCTTAACGCAGAGGCGCAAAGGCGCAGAGATTCTTGAGTGATGCTCTAATATCTTTGAGAATCGAGGCCTTTGACTGAACAAATCTTGATCTACCATTTAAATTTCTTTGCGTCTCTGCGCCTCTGCGTTGAAGCTTTTGGTTTTTTCAGTAGAGTCAGTAATGACTTTAGTCGTTTCTGAGGCGCAGGAAGCGACTGAAGTCGCTACTACCACTGAAGACAGAGGGTAAGCACTTTGGCTTTTATTCTGGACGGCCTCGACACTGAATCCTACGACCGGGAGTATGGCGACGTCGAACTCTTGCGCCGCATCCTGGGCTACTTCCGCCCGCGACTGCGCGCCATGCTGCTCGTCGCCCTGATGATCGCGTTGGGCTCGTTGCTTGATACCGGCGTGCCGATCCTCATCTCGCGGGGCCTGGACTTGCTGCTGGAGAACCCGACTTCACGGCTCCTGGTTGTGCTGGCGGCCGGCATCCTGGGCCTGCGATTGTTCTCGTGGCTCTTCAACTTTGTCCGCCAGACCTTCTCCGCGCGTGCCATCGGCGACGTGGTGCTGCAACTGCGCGAGGACGTCTTCAGCGCCGTCACCCGGCGTGATTTCTCCTTCTTCGACGAACACCCCAGCGGCAAGATCGTCAGCCGCGTCACCTCCGACACGCAGGACTTTGCCGCCGTCGTGGACCTGACGATGAACCTGTTGAGCCAGGTGCTGGTAGTGCTCATCATGGTGGTCGTGCTGTTCACCATCCAGCCAGGGTTGACGCTGCTGATGCTGGCGATGAGTCCCGTTGTCGTCGTGCTGGCGCTGGGTTTCCGGCGTATCGCCCGCCGGGTCACACAGAACGCCCGCCGTATCCTGGCCCAGGTCAACGCCAATATCCAGGAATCGGTCAGCGGTATCGGGGTCGCCAAGTCCTTCCGCCAGGAAGCGACGATGTACGACGAGTTCGCCGCGTTGAACCGGCGGACCTACAAGGTCAACCTGGTGCGTGGGCTGACGCTCATATCCATCTTCCCCCTGCTGGGGGGCACCTTCGGTATCGCCCTGGCGGTCACGCTCTACTTCGGCGGGCACAATGCGCTGCTGGGGGCCATCTCGCCGGGCGAGTGGTTCCTCTTTACGATGGCGATGGGCTACTTCTGGTTCCCGCTGGTCGGCATCGCCTCCTTCTGGAGCCAGTTCCAGGATGGCCTCTCGGCCGCTGAGCGGGTCTTCGCGCTGATGGATGCTGAGCCCAGGGTCGTCCAGACCGGGAGCAGGCCGGTGCCGGAGTTGAAGGGACGGGTCGAGTTCCGCGACGTGACCTTTTCCTATACCGGCGACGAGGTGGTGCTGCCCGACTTTTCGCTGACCGTAGAAGCGGGGGAGAACGTGGCGCTGGTGGGTCACACCGGCGCGGGCAAGACCAGCCTGGCGCGGCTTCTGGCGCGCTTTTACGAGTTTCAGTCCGGGCAGATCCTGGTGGACGGGCGGGACATCCGTTCCTTCGATCTGGCCCAGTACCGGCAACGGTTGGGGATCGTGCCCCAGGTGCCGTTTCTCTTCTCCGGCACGGTGGGTGACAACGTCCGCTACGGCAAGCCCGAGGCCGGCGAAGCCGAGGTCGAGGAGGCAGCCCGCCAGGTGGGCGGCGGCGACTGGCTGGAGACCCTGCCCGACGGTCTGCAGACCGACGTGGGGGAGCGAGGGGCGCGGCTTTCGATGGGACAACGACAACTGGTCGCGCTGGCGCGGGTGCTCTTGCACGACCCTGCCATCTTTATCCTCGACGAGGCCACTGCCAGCGTGGACCCCTTCACCGAGGCGCAGATCCAGGATGGGCTGGAGATGGTGATGCGAGGCCGCACATCTATCGTCATCGCGCACCGCCTTTCCACCGTCAGGCATGCCGACCGCATCATCGTCATCCGCGATGGCCGCATCATCGAGGAGGGAGACCACGAGGGGCTGCTGGCCCAGTCCGGTCACTACGCCGAGTTATATAACACTTACTTCCGTCACCAGTTGCTAGAATATAGACCTTGGGACTTTGAAGAAACAGACTCGCGGACGCCGTTGGAAGTTGACGTCCGGCAGGAGTAACGCCAGGTCTCGCAGAGATGCGCCCGTCGGCTTGGTGCTGGTGGACGCTGGTGCTGTGGGCGCGTGAGTGACGGCGAAACGACCGCCCCGACCGGCAAACGGCTGGGGTGGTTTTGCGTTGCCTGGCTTGCGGCGCTGGCGCTGCGGAGTTTGACTCCTGCGCAAAGTGGGGCTATACTCAACAACGTAAGTGTGACATTTGTCACTTGTTCCCAAATTGGGACTGTTGTATAATATAGATCACAGTGGTATACTATGCGTATCGTTGGTGCGTCAATTCTCGATGAATGCGCAAGAAAGCACGCGGATGTCCGAGGGCGATTGCGAGCCTGGCGTGCAGATATTAAAAGTGCAAGTTGGAAAACATCACGTGACATCAAAGCGCGTTATGCTACAGCAAGCTTTATCAGTGGTAAGTGCGTGGTGTTCAATATTAAGGGCAACAGTTATCGCATAGTGGTCAAGGTAAACTACGAATCTGGCTTTATTAGAATCCTCTTCGCTGACACCCATAGTGAATATGACAAAACAGACGTTGCCAGACTGTGTGGGAGGTCTTAGTGTGAATATTAAACCCATTAAAACCAATGAGGACTATCAGGCTGCACTGGAAGAGATAGACCGCCTTTTTGACGCTGAGCCCGATACGCCCGAAGGGGACCGATTGGAAATATTGGTAACGCTTGTAGAAGCCTACGAAAACAAGCATTACCCCATCCCTCCGCCAGACCCTATTGAGGCCATTGAATACCACGTGGAAAGCCGTGGTCTGTCGCGTCGAGACCTGGAGCCTTACATTGGGAGCCGTGCCCGCGTTTCTGAGATTCTGAACCGTAAGCGTCGCCTTACACTGAGGATGATTCGGAATCTTGAAACAGGGCTTGGCATTCCAGCGGAAACCCTCATACAGCAATATGACCTAGTTCCTGCAGAGGAAGGGGCAGCGCAGGAACAGGATGCACAGATTGTACATGTAGAAAAACTAGTAGTCGAACAACGTCCAAGCACTACTCGAACTCCCGCCTGGACCACCTATGTGGCACACTTGGCGGCATCGAAGGAATCACCTTTCCACCCTACACCTGACGATGTCCTACAAGGCACGTTTTCGGAGATGGTGATACAATGATAGATCACGTATGGACGGTACTTTGCTCACACGCCATCATTGACCAAGGCTCAAACAGCGTAAGCCTTCTGGATGTAGTTGAGCAGGTGAACATTAGGGACAAGCCTAGTCCCGATGGAGGCATGTTGACCCCACTGGACCTCATGACATTGTGGGCGAGGGCTGATCTTGACAGGCCAGCCCAAGGGCAAGGACGCGTAACCTTCTTGTCTCCCTCTGATGAGGTTAATGATGGTCCATTTGAATACGACATTGATTTGTCTCAACATAGGCGAAATCGAAGCCGGGGGCGCTTCCGAGCATTGCATATAAGCGGGTCTGGCCGTCATGTTTTCCGTGTGGAACTTCGGAACGAGGGTGAAACCGAATGGCGTCAAGTCGCTGATATTCCTCTGGAGATAGACTTTACACCACCAGATGAGACTGGGCAGGTAGAAAGTGAGGCAGAGTAGAGACAAGCCCCGGCTCGAAGGGCCGGGGCTTTTTCGCATTCCGAAGAGGCGCAACAAAACTGATGTTCTGTTGCAAACGACGCTCACGAACGCCAGTGAACGCGCCCAGGTGATGAGCCTGGGCGGTTTTCCTTGTGGTCAGAGAGGCGCTAGAACGCAAGTTCTATTTGAACCTCCGCCACCCGCGCCGCTGTCCATTCGACCCCTGCCCTTGGCGTTTTCCCCCCGACTGTGATAAAATGGGGCCACAGTGCATAAGCGGCAATCATAGGGGGCGGAAGAGGAGGCACGACGTGACGAAGATTACACACGTGGTCAAACGAACGGGTGCGGTGGTGCCGTTCAATAAAGAGCGCATCATCAACGCCATCTACCGGGCAGCGGTGGCCGTGCGCGGGCGCGACCGGGCCATCGCTGAGGGGTTGGCCGACCAGGTTGTGGCCATGCTGGAGGAGACCACGCCGCCCGGCCATACTCCCACCATCGAGGAAATCCAGGACGTCGTCGAGAAGGTGCTGATTGAGAACGGCCACGCCAAAACGGCCAAGGCCTATATTCTCTACCGCGACGAACGAGCCCGCCGGCGGAGGGATCGAGCCGAACGCTCGGCCCGTCCCTCCGAGAACATCCCCTGGTGCAAGATGTGGGAGGTCCTCAACTGGACCGTGGATCACGATCTCTGTACCATCGAGCGGTTGAACGCGCGCCTCGCTCGCGGGGAGTTTCCTGAGATCGTACGGGAGACCGACCGGGCCTACAACGAGGACATCACGACCGCATCGGAGATCATCAGGGAGCGCCGGGACAGTGTAAAGATCGTCATCATCGCCGGCCCCTCCTCCTCCGGCAAGACGACCACGACCACTAAACTCAGCCATCTGTTGGGGAAGATGGGCCTCAGCCTGGTTCCACTCACCGTGGACCATTACTTCTTCGACCTGGAACTCCACCCCAAAGACGAGCATGGCGACTATGACTTTGAGACGCCACAGGCCCTTGACCTGGAACTTATCAACGAACACCTGGTGCGCCTGCTCGCTGGGGAGGAGGTGCGGATCCCCTTCTACGACTTCAAGGCCGGTAAGCGGCACGACGACCACACCCCGATGCGGATCGGGCCAAACGACGTCATCCTCATTGACAGTCTGCACGGTCTATACGCCGACATGACCCGGTCCGTTGACGACGAATTGAAGTTCAAACTATACATCGAACCGTTACTGCAGATGAAAGGGTCTGATGGAAAGTTCATTCGCTGGACAGACCTGCGGTTGATGCGCCGTATGTTGCGCGATGCCGTTCACCGCGCCTACGATCCCCAACGGACGCTGGAGCACTGGCACTACGTGCGCTCTAGCGAACTCCGCCACATCATCCCCTACGTCAACACGACCGACTACATCGTCAACAGCGGCCTGCCGTACGAACTACCCATCATGCGGGCCAGGCTGTTTGACCACTTCGAGCAGTGGGTGGAACAGTACAGGGACGATCCGTTGCGTGAGGATGCCTTCGTGCGCGCCGAGCGTGTGTACCATCTTCTGAGGTCCGTTACCCCGGTCGAGGACGATTCCGCCATCCCGCCCGACTCACTCCTGCGGGAGTTCATCGGCGGCAGTTGCTACGAATATTGATTGGCCGGAGGAGCCAGTTCTAAGGCCGGACCGTGACCTTGACGGTCCTCCCCGACTGTGATACAATGTAGCCACAATATGTGGCTACATTCCTGAAAGGCGGAGCGGTTATGCTGGAAGTCGGAGTCCGTGAACTGAAGAACCGCACCAGCGAGATTGTACGGGCGGTGCGGGAAGCGCGGGTCGAATACATCATCACCTACCGGGGGCGGCCGGTGGCTCGCATCGTTCCCATCGCCGACGAAGATGATGGCGAGCGAGCCTGGCAGGAACTCGACCGGCTGAGCCGGGAGGTTAGCGCTCGGTGGCAGTCAGACAAGTCGGCGGTCGAAATCCTGGCCGAGATGCGGCGGTGAGGCAATGGTCGTCATTGATGCCAGCGTATACGTGAGCCGCTTGCGACGGCAAGAGATATATCACGTCGAAAGCGTGCGCCTGCTTGAGGCCATAACAGCCCACGGGGTGTCTGTACTGTGCCCGGAGATCCTGTTGCCAGAGGTCGCGGCCGCCCTTGCGCGTGGTCTGGGTGACACAGAGTTAGCCTGTCGCGCAGCCGTACACCTGCGGGGGCTGCCGGGTCACCGGTTCGTCGCAGTGGACCGGGCGCTGGGTGATCTGGCGGCCCGGCTGGCCGCTGAGTGCCGCCTGCGCGGTTGTGATGCGATCTACGCGGCCCTGGCGCAGCGGGAAGGAGCCCGTCTGATCACGTGGGATAAGCAGCAGCGGGAGAGGACGGCGGCCGTCGTGGAGACACTTACGCCGACCGAGGCGCTGGCTGTGTTGGGGTAGCGTGGGCGGCTACTACACGTTCCGCAAGTTCGCCGTTGAGGCACACGGCGACGAAGTCACCGTCGTCGGCAAACCCGGCGTCTGGGGGGGGGCCAGGCGCGCTCCGGGTACGGCGGCGCGGCTGGAGGTGGCCGAGGTTGAGCCGGGTGACGATGTGCTTGACCTGGGCTGCGGGACGGGTGTTGTCGGCGCGGTTGCGAGCAGTCTGGCCCTGCAGGGGCACGTCACGCTGGTGGACTGCAA
>JAUWOI010000213.1 GCA_030612185.1 Anaerolineae bacterium | reverse complement strand
GTATGCGCCTGCGGGGTTATTAGGCAGTCTTGAGATCACCTAAGCATACAGGCGACCTTGGCCCATTCCTCAAGGCTGAGCGTTTGTGCGCGCCGTCGGGGGTCCACGCCAACTTTCCTCAATTTGGCTGTCACCTCGTCAGGCGACTGCCTGAGACCGGCGGCCAGACTATTGCGCAGTTGTTTACGCCTCTGGGCGAAGCCAGCCCGCACGACGCGGAAGAAAGCGGCTGTATCCTCTACGGGCACGGGTGGTGTGGCGTGAAGGTCTATCCCCACCACTGCCGATTCCACCTCCGGCGAGGGGTAAAAACTACCTGGTTTGATGCGAAAGAGCAGTCGCGGCCGCCCGTAGAACTGCACGCTCACCGCTAGCAGGCTCATCTGCCCCGGTTTCGCGACGATGCGCTCCGCCACCTCCCTCTGCACCGTGATCGCCATGCGCTGTGGTTTGAGATTGGCCTCCAGCAGGTGACGCAGCACGGCCGAGGTGATATAGTAGGGCAGGTTGGCTACGACTTTGTACTGGATATTGGATGCTGGATGCTGGATGCTGGCGGCGCTGATCAAGGCGGCGGGGTCGAGTGCCAGGATATCTCCCTGAATCAGTGTGATGTTGTCGAAGTCGGCTAACACGCTCTGCAGCACGGGCAGCAGCCGCTGATCGAGTTCGACGGCGACCACGTGCCCAGCGTGTCGGGCCAGTCGTTCGGTCAGTGTTCCCAGTCCTGCCCCGACCTCCAGGACGACGTCATCAGGGGTCAATTTAGCAGCCGCAACGATCTTTTCAATTGTGGCTTGATTTGCTAGGAAGTTCTGGCCCAGCCCTTTGTTCGGCCGAAGGCCCCATTGCTTCAGCAGCCTGCGCACATCCATTGGCTGGTTCTAGTGATCGAGGACATAGTTGACCCGGTCGGGCACGGGGGTCAACAGATAGACGTCTACCCAGCGGTACCAGAGCACCAGGTTATCATCGTCGTACCCCAGGTCAATGCGCTGTCCCTTGATCGCACCGCCGGTGTCACCGGCGATGCCGATGCCGTAGTTGGGCACGTAAACCTCGCTGCGTAGGTTGACTACTCGCGGATCCACGGCGACGATGCCGTGCCGCATTTTCATCCCTGTGGCCGTACGTCCGTACCAACTGCTCGTCTTGGGCGTGCCGGCCGTGGAGGCGGAGTAGGAGGTGGCTAACATGTGGAGCACCCGCCAATACTCTACTGGACCGGACGGGGTGTTGAGGGTACGAACGACGATCTTCGTTCCATACCCCATAACTTTTGTTGTAGGCGGGACAGCGACGTACTCGTCCTCGACCGCCCGTGCGACCTCGTGACCGTCCTCGTAGTGGATGCGGATGCGCCGCTCAAAGATGCCGCGCGCCCCTTCTTGCAGCAATCGCTGGTGGTCAATCTCCAGGTCGGGGTCAGGCTGCCACACTGACTCGAACGGGACGGGCTCTTGCTCGATCAGAAAGCGCTCGCTGACGCGTATCACTCGGATCGTGGTATCTTTTCCCAGGGAGGCGTCGAGTGCAGGAGTGGTATAGTCCTGGCCAGTGAGGACGACGCCCAGGTCGGCCAGTACCTCGCCCACGCGCTCCCGATGAGTGCGGGTGCGGAATGTCCGTCCGTCCACCTGTACTGCCACCGGTACGGAACGGTCAACGTAGACGTGCCGCCCGGCCGACATACGCTCGCCCAGCCCCGGCTGGACGTTGTCGGCCAGGTAGAGTGTCAGGCCGGCCTGGCGCAATGTCTCCCCGACGGTAGGGGCGGTGGTGTAGAGCGTGGTTGCCCGGCCATCCTCGTGCAGTGTGAAGGGGACGGCGCGGCGGACTGTGAGGCGGGCGGGTTCGGGATTGGCCGCTAGCAGTTCTCCTTCGATCTCCACCTCGTCGTGTGGCCCCAGCGACACTCTCGCTTCCTCCAACACCGCCTCGACCGATGTGGCGTGGGTGCGGAGCGTGGTATTGTGTCCGTCGGCGCTGACGTGTACAGGACGGGCTCGCTGTACCTTTACGATCAATCCCGGCTCAAGGATCGTATTCAATGCAGGGGTGATGATGTCCTCAGGCTCAAGCGTGAGGCCCGCGTCCACCAGCAACGCGGCGACGGTGTTCTGGTGAGTGTGCAGTTGTTGCATGTGACCTTCCACCACCAGTGTGACCGGCGTCAGCGTCATCTGGTAGCCGGCCGCCAGTGTGCCGGCGACGAATACCAGTGCCACGAGGGCCATGAAGCCCTGACCCTGCGGCCGGTATGCGTGTTTGAGAGGGTCGGTTGCGGTTGTCTCCATACGTTATCGTTTGCAAGGGATGCGGCGGGACTACCGCCGCCTCACTGCCGAATCGAGTGGTCGTGCACCCCCCGTCGAATCGTTCCACCCGGCTTACCGGGATCAACCGGCTCCGACCAGGCACCCCTGCGGCGCCCAGGAGGGGCTCCTTACCGCTGCTTCCTCCCGGACCTGACGGGGTTCGGAGGCTCCTGCCGCGCAGGACCCAGTCTTCAACACCGCTTGACCTCGGCAGTATCAAATGGCCCGACCCTCGGGGGGGAGTTCGACCTCGCTATGGCGGATTGCGAGTACAAGGCACCGCCAGCTCCCCGTCTAGCACGACCAGTGTCATGCTACCGCAGGGAGGGCAAAATGTCAAATTAGCAGTTAGCCGTCAGCAGTCAGCAGTTAGCGATTCCCGGCCTCCGACTGACACTTTCGGCTAACTACTGGCGGCTTTTGCTAGACGCGGTTGTGTGATAAAATGAGCACGGGAGGCTGTTGATGCCCATTCATGTTTTGTCAGAAGAGGTCGCCTCGCAGATCGCCGCTGGCGAGGTCGTGGAGCGCCCTTCATCTGTAGTCAAGGAACTGGTCGAGAACGCGATAGACGCTGGCGCGCGTGACGTGCGGGTGGAGGCGCGTGCTGGCGGCAAAAGGTTCATCCGCGTCACTGACGATGGCTGCGGGGTGCCGGCCGCCGAGGTGGAGTTGGCCTTTCATCGCCATTCGACCAGCAAACTGTCCACGGCGGACGACCTGGCCCGCATCACCACGCTGGGCTTTCGGGGTGAGGCGCTGACCTCCATCGCCGCCATTAGCCGGGTGGCCTTCGTGACACGGGCGACCGATGAGCCGGTGGGAACACTGCTGCGGCTGGAAGGAGGCCGGGTGGTCACCCGCCAGGAGAGCGGGCGATCTCCAGGGACGGCGATGACGGTGGAGGACTTGTTCTTCAACGTCCCGGCCCGCCGCAAGTTCCTGCGCTCCGAACGGACCGAGCGGAGGCACATTGACGGCTGGCTCACCCGTTACGCAATGGCCTATCCGGCGCTGCGCTTCACGCTGGCCCACGATGACCGGGTCGTTTTCCAGTCGCCCGGCAACGACCGCTTGCGTGATGTACTGGTCGCGGTCTATGGGCTGGAGGTCGGCGCCGCCGTTCTCGAGATTGTCCCCGACGACCAGCATCCAGCATCGAGCATCCATGTTGCAGGCTTCGTCAGTCCGCCATCGCTGCACCGGGCCAATCGAGGTTACATCACGCTCTTCATCAACGGGCGCTGGGTGCGGGACGTGCGCCTGACCTACGCGATCACCCAGGCCTACCACACGCTCCTTCCCACCGGGCGCTATCCGCTGGCGGTAGTGATGGTGCGCCTCCCGCCGGAGGAGGTGGATGTGAACGTGCACCCCGCCAAAGCGGAGGTGCGCTTCCGTGATGGCGACGTGGTGTTCCGGGCGGTGCAGAGGGTTGTGCGACGCACGCTGATTGAGCGCTCCCCTGTGCCCGTCGCCGCTCGACCGCCGAACGGCGGTCGGCTGAGCGCTCACGGCGAAGCCTGGCCTGCGTCCCCTGCCCAATGGGAGGAGCGCCGCGAGCGACTGGCTGGCTTGAGGCCCCGACCGGCCGGTGAGCAGTTGCGCCTCAAAGGGGAACCGCTGGACGTGGCGGTGTCTGGAACCACTCGCGCACCGGCGGCGGGGAAACTGCCGCCGTTACGGGTGGTGGGGCAAGTTGGTGTGACCTACATCGTGGCCGAAGGGCCGGAGGGGATGTACCTGATTGACCAGCACGCTGCCCACGAGCGGGTGTTGTTCGAGCGGATGCTGGCGGAGCGACAGAGGGCCGAGGTCACGTCACAGGCGCTGCTGGAACCACAGCCTGTGGAACTGGCACCCGAGGCAGCGAGCCTGCTGGAGGAACACTTGGAGGTACTGGGCGGCCTGGGCTTCCGGGTGGAGCCCTTTGGCGGAACGACGATGCTGGTGCGGGCGCTCCCAGCAATCGTGGCGGAGATGGATCCGATTCGCGTGCTGGAGGACGTGGCAGCGGCGCTAGAGGCGGGCGACGCGCCGCTGGCGGGCACGGTCGAGGAGGCCGTGGCGCGCCACGTCTGCAAGCGGGCTGCGGTCAAGGCCGGGCAGGTGATGGCACGGGAGGAGATGGAGGAACTGATACGGGCACTGGAGCAATGTGCCAGTCCGCGTACATGTCCTCACGGGCGGCCCACGATGATCCACCTGAGCGTGGAGCAACTGGCCCGCGAGTTCGGGCGGAGCGGCGGGTAAGGTGAGCACAGCCTGTCTAGCAACTCTTGCGCAAATTGCTCCAGCCTCTCAATAGTCTCTGGGTTAGCCAGAAAAATGTGCATTCCACCATCACACCGAGAATGTCCCTCGGTTTGCTCTTCAGTCAGATACGGCTGGGAGCAGGTGTTCTGATTTCCACATTTCATAAGCCGCACGAGCATATCTCTCATGAGTGGCATGCCAGTTCTGTACCTCGTCAATTGACCAGTATCGCAGGGCTGAACCTTCGTGCGACAGTGTCAATTCACCGCCAACAATCTCACACAAATGGACAATCGCTACCATTGTATGTGGCCCATTCTTTGCACTTGGCATACGGGTGAACACACCAACCAACTGCTTGATCTCAATCTCTAGACCCGTTTCCTCACGCACTTCTCGTACGGCTGCTTCAACTGGCTTCTCGTTCGGTTCAACCCAACCACAAGGCAAGCACCATCCACTACCATCAGATCTTTTCATCAGCAGGATTGCGCCATTTTCGTTGAATATTGCGGCGTCTGACCCAACTTTGGGCGTAATGTAACCAATTTCGCTCAAGAACCGTGTTCTTATTGTCTCATCCGTCACTTCTAGCAGTTCGCTATACGTTTGTGTCGTCAGCCTCATAAGCCGCTCGTACCGCTCACGGTCATATGCGCCTGAAGCGAAGTACAGGCCGTTTCGTGCAATTGTTTGAATCTCGTCTAACAGCGAAAAAATGTCCATCCGAAAAGTGTCCAATCTAAGGGGTTCGGTACACTTTGCTGTTCTACCTATGGGATGTAGGCGGATCCATTGAAGCGAAACAGGTGAAGTGTCGTGCTTGCTGGATTGCCTTGTACCCACGACACGCTTCCATCAACGCGCGTACGGAAAGAATCGTCCCGATTTCCCCACGCGATCCCTGCCGAAGACACTTCCTCTGGCCCTGCTAAGAAATCCCCGCTCCCATTGACCACTCCAAGCCAATACACACTATCATTGGTCGTCGTCCAGCCGACCAAGTATCGGTCTGCCTGTAGATTGCTTCCCAAGCGCGCGATGACGGGATCGCGTTCATATTCACCATTGGTGTTCGTCAGCCAAACATAACTGCTTTGGAAAGAGCCATCAATGGTCGCCAGGCCAATGCCTTTCCCTACATAACCGGGTCTGTTCAATGCGTTGAAGACAAGTTTCCACGAGTTGTCGCTCAGTGCGATCTGACCCAATTGGGCCGACACCAGCCCCGCGCAGTTTCCGTCGCATTGATAGACTACCTGGTTATCGTTGAGCAGGATGCCTTTGCTTGCATAGCAATCACTGGAACAGACGGGGACGAACTTGTCCAGCGTCGGGTGGTAATTGATCAATTCAGCCATGGAATGTGAACAGCCCCAGTCCCATCCCCCCGATTGAATGGTGCCATCGCTACTCACATAGATCAACTGATCTCCCTCGTGCCCCTGGGGCCATCCTGTATCTCCATGGACTGCAAAGTATGCAGCGTACAGATCATTTCCATAGGCCAGCCGGCTATCACCTATCCCGGGATTGAAACTTGTCAGGCTGCCATCAATATTGGTCGTCCAAATCTCGCTTCCATTCGTATTGCGTTTGGAAAGCCACATTATCTTGGAACCGGAGTCCCACAGAAGAACTGCAAACTTGCCATCGTCATGCGCTACCAGCCCCCGTACGGGTAGAGCCGGGAAATCATAGGTTTGATCAAGACTCCCGCTATTGCCGATGACGCTGATATGCCCATTGCCGCTCGCATCAGTCCATCCTACCAATGTACGACCGTCGCTAAGTGGCTCATGATAAAGACGCGGAGACAGTGAACACCAACCCCACGTGCACCAGTTTCCACTCGTCGCGGCAAGTGGCTGTGGCAAGGTTAAGGTGACCTCAGTCACCAGACTCTTGAGATTGACCACAGGCTTGGATACAATCGGCAAATAGGTAGTGAAAGAGGCGGTAAAGGACAAGGGTACGCTGGAATAGAGCACGACATGGCTGGATAGATCATCAGTGGCGAAACGGATATCTCCACTATCCTTAGGTGCTACTTGCAAATCCTGCGCACCATAGTTCACGGGAATGAGACTGGACCGTGAGCCGTCAGCGGCGATCGAGATTTCAGGTCTCCCAGCGACTTGCTGGGGCATACCCCACAGCACGAGCATGACCAAGGCCAGCAAACCTGCCAATAGAAAAAGACGTGGCAAGCGCATGCGGCTGGAAAACACAGTAGTTACGTACTTACGGAACGGTTGATTGACGATTGACATCTTTATCTCCTTTCATGCTGACATTTCCACTTGTTGTCTGGCCTTATGCCTTGACTGGAATGCCTTGTTCGGTGTGATCTAGTACCTTGACGATTAAATTCTTGCACAATAGACAAGGAGTTTGGAAAAGTTGAACCACGAAGGACACAAAGAGCACAAAGGTTGTGTCTGTGGTTTCTTAGTACAGGTTTCCGTTAATTCGCTCCTAGCTTCAGTTCCAGTTTCTCGACGGTGTAGGACCATTGAATCGGTTTCGCAGTTTGATTGCAGTAGGCGATGAAATCCAGGATATGCTGTCTCAAGCTTCCAAGTCTTTCGAAATGATTCGGCTGCAACCCCTTCCGCTGCAAGATGCTGAACCATATCTCAATCTGGTCCAGCCAAGAGGCGTTGACTGGCAGCCAGTAGACCTGGATGTTCAGCGCCCAACCGTGGCTCTCGATCTGCTCCTGCAACCAGCGTTCGAGTTGCTTAGGTGCC
>JAUWOI010000518.1 GCA_030612185.1 Anaerolineae bacterium | reverse complement strand
ATTCAAACCGCCCGCCGGCACCCCCCTGCCCGGCGGCATGGTGGCCGACGGCTCGGAAATGACGATTTGCCCCGCTCTGGGCGCGCCGGAGGAACAGGCCCGCTATGGCCTAGCGGTTGCCGACGTTTCGCTGTCTGCGGCCCAGGCTCGACTGGACGAGTTGCAGGCTGGCGCGGACACCAACCAGGTGCGCGCGGCCCAGGCCAACGTGGCGACGGCGGCGGCGCAACGGGGCGCAGCCCAGGCGCAACTAGACCTGTTGTTGGCGGGGGCCACGGAGGAGCAGATACAGACTACGCAGGCGTCGGTAGATGATGCGCGCGCCGCTTTGGAGCAGGTCCGGCTACGTCTGGAGAAGGCCACACTGACAGCCCCTATAGCAGGCACCGTCACCTTCCTGGACGTGCAGCCCGGTCAGATCGTCAACGCGAACCGGGCCGTCGTCGCGTTGAGCGATTTGGCGAATCTGGAGGTGAACGTCAGCCTGGACGAGACCGATGTGGCGCGGGTGGCGGTCGGCCAGGAGGCGCAGGTGAGCCTGGACGCTTTCCCCGGTGTCGAAATGGCCGGAGAGGTGACGTACATCGCGTCCGTGGCCCAGAGCCAGTCCGGCGTGGTTCTCTACCCGGTCACCATCCGCCTGGCGCCAAGCGATCCTTCGGCAAGATCAGGACAGGGGTTGCCCGTGCGCGCCGGTATGACGGCCGATGTGAGCATCGTCACCGTCAGCCAGGAGGATGTGCTGATCGTCCCGCTGCGCGCCGTCCACGCCGAGGGGGAGCACGCCTACGTGGACCGGCTGGCTGGCGATCAGGTCGAACGGGTGGCGGTCACGTTGGAGATGATGACTGAAACCGAGATTGAGATCACCGGTGGTTTGTCTGAAGGGCCTGCCCTGAGCCTGGTCGAAGGGGACATGGTAGTTGTGATCCCCGGCGCTCAAGGCTCTGGTGGTGGCGGCATGTTTGGTATGTTTGGCGGAGGGGAGTGAAAATGGCGAATAGCGAATGGCGAATAGCGAATGACAAGTGGGAGGAAACGCATGGGTAAGAAATGGTGGATTGTTGCTGGGGTTGTTCTCGTGGTCGCTGGGCTGGGGTTCGTCGGTTGGCAGAGCATCTCGAATCAGCAGGCTGTAGCCGCCGAGGAACCGGCAGAGACGGCCGTCGTCCGGCGAGGCACGCTGCTGGTCACGGTCGAAGGTACCGGCAGCCTGGCCCCGACCGCCGAGGTCTCGCTAGCGTTCTTATCGGGCGGGCAGGTGGCCGAGATTCTCGTCGTCGAGGGTCAGGTGGTGGAGGCCGGGCAACCGCTGGTCCGGCTGGAGACGGATGACCTGGCGCTGCAGGTGACCCGCTCGGAGGCGGCGTTGGCCTCGGCCGAGGGTCAACTGGCGCAGTTGCTGGCCGGCCCGCGGCCGGAGGAGGTGGCGGTGCGGGAGGCCAACCTGGCGGCGACGCAGGGTGGGGTGAGCGCGGCCGCCTCCAACCGGGACCAGGTCACCGCCGGCCCCAGCGCGGCCCAGATCGCCGCCGCCGAGACACAGGTTGCCTCGGCCGAGATGAAGTACAGAACCGCCTTGATCAATTGTGACAGTATTGACGAGGGTGACGAGGACAGGAAGGAACAAGCGCGCTATGACCTGTGGGCGGCCGAGGTAGCACTGGACGCGGCCCGGATCCAACTCGACGTGTTGCTGGCCGGCGCGAACGCCGACGCAGTACGCGCAGCCCAGTCCAACGTGGGCAGCGCGGCGGCGCAACGGGACGCGGCGCAGGCCCAGATCGACCTGTTGTTGGCGGGGTCCACGGAGGAGCAGATACAGGCCGCCGAGGCAGCGGTGGACCAGGCGCGCGTCGCCCTGGACCAGGCCCGGCTGCGGTTGGAGCAGGCCACGCTGACCGCCCCTATGGCCGGCGCCGTCACTTCTCTGAGCCTGGAACCCGGTGAGATGTTCAACCCTGGGCAAACCGTCATCGTGTTGAGCGATCTGACGGCTCTGGAGGTGGACGTTTATCTGGACGAGACCGACGTGGTGCGGGTGGCAGCCGGCCAGGACGTGCAGGTAAGCCTGGACGCCTTCCCCGGCGTCGAAATGACCGGAGAGGTGACAGACATCGCGCCGACAGCCCAGACTCAGACTGGCGTGGTTCTCTACCCGGTCACCGTCCGCCTGACACCGGGCGATTCTTCGGCAAGCTCAGGACAGGCTCCTTCGGCAGGCTCACCGCCACGAGTACTCGCGGTGGCAGGGCAGGTCTTGCCCGTGCGCGCCGGAATGACGGCCGACGTAAAGATCACCACTGCCAGCCAGGAGGACGTACTGATCGTCCCGCTGCGCGCCATCGAGATCGAGGGTGAGCACGCCTACGTGCAGCGGCTGGCCGGTGACCAGATCGAGCGGATAGCGGTAGGGTTGGGGATGGTGACTGAAACCGAGGTCGAGATCAACGGCGACATGGTCGAAGGGGACGTAGTAGTCGTGGTCCCCAGCGCCCAGGGCTCCGCCGGAGGTGGCATGTTTGGTATGTTTGGTGGAGGGAACTAGCATGATTGAGATAGAGAATACCACCAAGGTTTACCAGATGGGAGAGGTAGAGGTGCACGCCTTGCGAGGGGTGTCGCTACAGATAGAACAGGGAGAGTGGGTGGCGATCATGGGGCCTTCCGGCTCCGGCAAGTCCACACTGATGCACGTCATCGGCTGCCTGGACACGCCGACCAGTGGCTCGTACCGGCTGGAGGGCGTCGAGGTGAGCGGCATGGACGATAACCGGCTGGCCACCATTCGCAACCGGCAGATCGGCTTCGTCTTCCAGACTTTTAACCTGCTGGCCCGCACCATCGCGCTGAAGCAGGTGATGCTGCCCATGCAATACAGCCGGGATGGGGCGCGGGTTCCCGCGTCCGAACGGAAGCAGCGGGCGCAGGAGGCGCTGGAGATGGTGGGCTTGGGCGACCGGATGGATCACCAGCCAACTGAGTTGTCTGGCGGGGAGCAGCAGCGGGTGGCCATCGCCCGCGCGCTGGTCAACGATCCCCCCATCATCATGGCCGACGAACCCACCGGCAACCTGGACTCCAAAGTCGGCGCCGAGGTGATGGAAATCCTTCATCGGTTGCACCGGGAAAAGGGCATTACCATCGTGATGGTCACGCACGACGAAGAGATCGGCGCACAGGCGGGGCGGATTGTGCGGCTGCGGGATGGAAGAGTAATTAGAGATTAGAGATTGGA
>JAUWOI010000359.1 GCA_030612185.1 Anaerolineae bacterium | reverse complement strand
CTGGACTTCAGTCGGTCACACGACGGGTTTCAGCGCCCGTGTGGGCTCTGGGGTCTTTTCTACTTGTTGGGGTCGTGTTCGCCTCCCTACTGAACAAAACGGTTTCAGCGCCCGTGTGGGCTCTGGGGGCTGTTCTACATTCCTAGCACTGGTATATCTCATAAGGTGGTTACCACAGGTTTCAGCGCCCGTGTGGGCTCTGGGGTCTTTTCTACTGCTCCCCTTCCTCGATTTTCCCCGCTTTTTCCCCTCTTACCGCCACTCCAGGCCGATAAATGGCCCTCAAAATGGCTTCCATGCCCCTTTTCACCTCTTTTCTGATCATTATGTCTACCTGCGAGCATCGCTACATCATCCCAAACCGGCCCGATGCTCGCAAAAACTCTCCCCAAACCGGTCAAAAAGGCCGCTTTTTGGCCCCTCTCGCGGGCCGTCTTGCGAGCATCGCTGGAAGTGGCCCTACCCCCCTCGATGCTCGCAACACGAAAACGGATAGGCCGCCTACGCCTATACGATGATCACCTCTTCCTCACTCAGCACCTCGACACCTGAGGTCACCTCCACTTTCTTGAGGCAACTCTGACACAGGTAGTAGTAGCGCACCCGGTCCACCCGGGGACGGAGGTATGCAGTTGTTAAAGTTCTTCTTTCTACGTCCTATGTCCTATGTCCGAGGTCGGCCCCTGGACTTCGGACTTCGGACGTTGGACTTCGGACTTCCTACAGATTGCGTCTGTCCTAAGCCCACGGTGGTGCGGTACCCTGTCCCGGCCCAGAAGGCGTAGCCCGCCAGGAGCAGCATTACCCGCGTCCAATAAGCGTCGCCCACCAGGAAGCGGAAGCGCGCCTGGCCGGTGAAGCCGACGTGCGCCCCCTTGCCCCCCTGCTCGAACGAGACCAGGTGGCTGCGCAGTTTGAACCGGCCCAGCGCGACACACTCCTCCGCGTACCGCTTGGCCTCCACCGGCAGCGCCAGGGGGGAGAAGGTGTTCCACTTGCGCAGGTAGCCAGCGAAGACGAGCGCGGGCAGCGGCAGTGGCAGGTCACGCCCCCCGGAGCGGAAGAGAGTGGGCGACGCGAAGCGCAGCGTGACACCCCGTGGAGACGAGCCAGCGGCCAGCGTGTACTGCTGCACCAGGTCGGCATAGTCGGCGCGGCCAGCCCACGGATGCTGTCCGGCCTCGGTGGAGACCTCCGTCACGTGAAGGGGCACCCCGGCCAACGTAAGATGCTCCCCCACGGCTGGCAGCGCGCGCCCGATGGCCCCGCTGACCCTCTCCGTCAGGCCGGTGAGACGCAGCCAGCAGGGCCGCTCCGGGTCGAGCGTGATCTTGCCCCCCCGCGCCCGCCCGGCTCCCCAGAGATTGGAAACGGTGAAGGGGCGCGGCCCCTCGCCCTTGTGCAACCGGCGGGCCAGGGAAACGTCCACTCCCTCGATGCGGTCGAGGAACCAGGCGTGCACGGCGCGGCCCAGCGCGGCAGGGACGGAGGCTTGTTCGGTGGGGAGTACGGTGATCACTGCTGCGAGAAGCATGTTGTCTCCTATTCAGCGGGTTCAGCGGGAGCAAAGCGCACGAAGAGAGGTACTGAAGCGATGCCCTTCTTGCCCCCGGTCACATACTGCATCGGCCAACATTCCTCCCGGCAGGCCAAGACCATTCCTGCTGACATCGGCTTCGTGCCGCCGGTGTAATCGGCGATGATCTGATTGAGGGCCAGTCCTTTCTCCGCCGCCTTCTGCGTGTAGATGGAGTGAACTAACTGATAAGTCTCCTCCAGGTCAAAAGCGTCTCTTAGCGTCTCGATGATCAACTCACATCGGTTCTCATACCGCTTCTGCACCTCCATTGCAGCCGGTACCGAGCCCTTCTCGCCAGAGGTGGCGATCAACCAGCAGACCCGCAACGGCTCGCCGCCAGCCTCCTCGCGGCTCAGGTGGTATTCGATGGCCGAATTGTGGGAGAGATCCTTGGGATCGGCCCCCTTTTTACCCGGCCCAACCAGCACGATCAGGCCGGGAAAGCGGGTAGGCCGCTGTTCCTTGGGCACCAACTCCAGCGGTTCTTGCTTCCCCAGCGCCAGGTATAGCGCCCATAACGCCACCGCCAGCGCCACGCAGATAGCGAGCAACTGGATCAGTTGGCTAGGCGTCCGTCCGATAGTCGCCTCCAGCCAACTGCCGGCCAGTTCAGTCACCAGCGGCACCAGCAGGCCGGAGACTAGCAAAAGCACCAGGTAACGCTGGCGGCGCAGTAGATGCATCAGTCTGATCATAGCCTCATTATCTCCGCAGGTTATGTATCACAAACTCGGCGACTGCCTGATAGGGATCATCCTGTAAACCAATGCCCAGCATCCCCATGATCTCCTTCAGGCCTTCCACCGGAGTTCGTGACGTGCCCTCCGGCTTCCGACTCTCCTTCCGACTCCCCCTGCAATTCTCTAGCAATAGCGATTCCGACACACCCTCGAAGTCGTGACCGATGATGGTGCGGTGACGCAACTCCACCAGTGGATCTAACTTGTTGACCCGCCTGAGCAGAGCCGTGTACTTCTTGCGTTCGCCAGGGGAGAGCAACGGCTTACCGTCCGCATCCAGCCCCTCCGCCTCCTTCGTGGCGTAACTCATCAGGGCCTTGTACGCCGGCCGGCCGATCCTCCCCCAGTTCAGTGGCTTTCCATCGACCTCCCGCGTCTCCAGAAAGGCCACCAGCCTGGGATTGGCGCGGATACCGTCGCTCCAAAGACGCTGATTAGCCTCCCGCACCTTCGGCCCGAGGTCGGTAGGAAGATCAAAGACTGTCTCCACCAGATACCGCAGCACCGCCTCCTGGAAGCGGTAAACCCGCCCCAGAAAGTCAGCGTAACGCCGGTGACGGTAGGTGATGGCGGCGTTCCAGTACAACTCCCGGAGCAATGCAGACAGTCGCTCACGGTCACCATCCTCAGCCAGCAGCGGGTCGAGGTCATGGCGCAACCGCTGGCGGATGAACGTCCTCACCGGCCGGTCGCCATCTCGCAAGGCGTGAAGCAAAGTGTCCTGGGCCGAACGGAAATCGAAAGCGCATCGCTGCGCCGCGTAGGCCACCAGCCCCACCAGCCCACGCTCAATCCCCAGCCGCTCCAGCCGTGGCAGGGCATTAGCGAAGTCCAGCCGCTGCAAGTGCTCCACCGCTGCCGCCTCACGGAAGGCGTCCATAACCTGCTGACCGGCCCGCAACTCCTGGGGCTCGCCTCCCTGCGGGAGATACACCACCCGCAGCCGGTCGCCGAAGTGTCGCACGCCCTGGAACAGCAGCGCCGTGTTGCAGGCCGGGATGCCACCGGTGATAACTACATAGCAGACGTCCACTTCGTTATATGACAGGTCGGTGAGCAGTTCGTCGTACTTCTCGAAGGCCTCGTCGTACAGCGCGGGATTGATGTCCCGCACCGGCCGCCAGTCGGCTATCTTCAATGCGTCGCCCAGCAGCGTCGGCAATCGCCGGGCGCCCAACTCGGCAAAGTGTAACGTATCGTTGGCCCGATAGGCAGAGCCCTCCTGGTCCGTCCCATACAGCACCAGGCGGTCGATGCCGCCCGGGTGCTGCGCCACGATGTAACACAGGCAGGGCTCAATGATGGGGAAAGTGAGACGAGCGGCAACGGTTGGATACTCATCAAGCAACCGTCGCCCCTCCTTCCGCGCTGGGCTCGGCGGCCTTGTCTCCCCCTCCAGCACCAGGTCCCGGTTGCCCACATTGCAGAGAACCAGGATGGTCATGCGGCCTTCTCCAGGTTCACCTTCATCCACCCCAATGGCACGGCGGGGTGTTCGCCCACGCGCACCAGGTGGCGGCTTTTGGGGAAAGAATCGCCCGGCTTGCGGCCACGCCCCATCGTCAAACGATAGTCTTTCACTATGCGCTCGAATGCCTGCATATCCTCCTGCAACAGGCTACCGAAGGTCTTGCTAAGCCAGCCCCCTCCCCAGCCCACCTGAAGCAGGAACTCATTCTCTCCCAACCCCTCCCAGGTCTGCACCAGGCGGCTGTAGAAACCCAGAGCAACCTGTCCATCAGCCCGGCGTTGGAAGAACTCAATCTCGCCTGCGATCCGCCGCCCTGTCACCACGCGCCCCCAGCGGGGCAGATTCAACAACCAATTCTTCCGCTCGCCGAACTTCAACTCCCGCTCCGCCTGCTCGCTGAACAAGTACCCCTCAATCTTGATCGGCGACTGGAGAGTGGTACCCCGGCGCAACATCTCCACGTCTATGTCCAGTCCGCGCTGCCGGCCGTACTGCGTCCCTTGCCCCGCTGTGGGATAGATGTTCACCCGTGCCAGACTGAGATGTTCCGGGCCCACCGGCCCGCTGTCGCTCACCTGTAGGGCGCGCAACAGGTCGTAGTTGGGATTGCGCCCGAAGAGTTCCCGCTCCACGGGCTGCGCGGCCCAACTCCGGCTGCGCCCTAACCGGTCGAACCGCGGCTTGCGCACCGTCGCCCCGCCCACGGCCAGAACCGTGCGCAGCGCCCCCTTCAGGCTGGAGCCGGGCAGATACGGCCGCCCGTACACGTCCTTGATCTGCTCGCTGATCTGGTTCATGGCCGGCTTGCCCCGCAGCCGGTAGCGGAAGAGCGGCGAGTCGGCACCGAAGTCCTTTTTGGTCAGGTAACCACCGTCCACCAGATCGTTCAGCGTCATGCCAGCGATGGCCCTGGCGACGGCTGCGTCACTGCGGCCTTCTTCCCCCGCCCGGTCAAACACCGCCTCCAGCAATGCCTCCTGATGCGCCACGTACACGTAGCCATCGCGCTGCATCCAGTCCACCTTCTCCAGCAGGTCGGTGCCCGTGCCGATGTGCAGGGGCGACAGCAACTCGATGTGCGCCATCCATTTCACGTCCCTCACGTCGCCACCTCCTCTTCAACCTCCCGCGAAGCGGGGATGCCCACCGGCACCGGGAAGGCGATGCCGTAGCGCGACACCTTGTGGCCCGTGCCCCCCTTGTCCGGGTCCATAACCGCCGGGGTCACGTCAGCCAGATCGCCGTAACTCTCCCGCGCACCATCCGCCGGGTGGTGCAGCACCGAGCCCTCGCCCAGCATACGCACCAGCGGCCGGCGGAGTGACA
>JAUWOI010000435.1 GCA_030612185.1 Anaerolineae bacterium | reverse complement strand
AACCACAACTTCACCAGTGCTCTTAGCCAGGTCAAAACATTGGTGCGTACTGTCTCCCGTGCCCGTGCGCGTTGGGTGCGCAATGACCTCGGTCACATCTTGATCTTCGACGAGGATGGCCCATTTGCTGGGACTGTTATTGGCCTGTCTGGCGTGGTAGCTGTTCAGTTGGCTTTGCATCTGTTCAAATTCGAGCCTTCATGAAACATGTGCCTTCTGATTGCGCAACCGTTACGCTATGTAATCGGTCACGCCGGCATAGCGCCACGCCAGATCAAGTGCGTCCGTATCCAGGCCGCTGGACGTGCACCCTGAATAGACGTAACCGCCGCTGCTGAGCTGCCGGCTGGAGTGCCAGACCACGGACCCGCAGGCTGAGACTAAAATCACGTCCGTGGGGCGATGGACGGCGTAGGTGTACACACACCGTGCAGCAGGTGATTCGCTCTCTTGCTGCTAGGCGGGACGGAGCTTGCGAGCATATTGCACCGAGCATGAACCTACGGCATAGTCAAGACTCCTGCGATTCGCTCCAACATCCAATCCAGTTCCTCTTTCGTGATGATCAGTGGTGGAGCCAGACGGATGATGGTCCCGTGGGTATCTTTAGCCAGTACACCCCGTTCTTTCAGCGCCTCGCAGAAGCGGCACGCACCTCCAGCCTCTGGCTTAAGCACGATGCCGACCATGAGCCCCTTGCCCCGACAAAGCGCTACGTGGGGACTCTGAATCTCCCGCAGACTAGCCAGCAGATAATCCCCCAGTTCGGCGGCGCGCTCGCACAGATGCTCATCCACGATGACCTTGAGTGCTTCTCGCGCCACCGCGCAGGCCAGCGGGTTACCCCCGAACGTCGAACCGTGGTCGCCCGGGCCAAAGACGCCCAACACCTCCCGCGAGGATAGCACTGCCGAGACCGGATACATCCCGCCTGAGAGCGCCTTGCCCAACGTCACCACGTCTGGCCGCACCCCTTCGTGTTCGCAGGCCAGAAGTTTGCCGGTGCGCCCCAACCCGGTCTGGATCTCGTCGGCGATCATCAGCACATTGTGGCGGGTGCAGATGTCGCGCGCACGCTGGACGTACCCCTCCGGCGGGACGACGACACCACCCTCGCCCTGCATAGGTTCGAAAAGAAAGGCCACTGTATTGGACGTGATCGCCCGTTCCAGCGCATCGGCATCGCCATAGGGGATCAGTTTGAAGCCGGGCGTGAAGGGACCAAAGCCATCACGATACTCCTCCTCCAGCGAGAAAGTGATGATGGTGATCGTACGGCCGTGGAAGTTGCCAGTGCAAACGATGATCTCGGCCCGATCATCCGCCACTCCCTTGACCATATAGCCCCACTTACGGGCCGCTTTAATGGCCGTCTCCACCGCCTCCGTGCCGGAGTTCATCGGCAACATCATCTCGTAGCCGGTCAACTCACACAACTCCTTCGCCAGCAGTGGGAGTTGGTCGTTGCGGAAAGCCCGCGAAGTCAGCGCGAGCCTCTGAGACTGCTCGACCATCGCCTGCACGATGCGAGGGTGGCAGTGACCCTGGTTGATGGCCGAGTAGGCCGAGAGACAATCCAGGTACTTGCGCCCCTCCACGTCCCAGACCCAGACTCCCTCAGCCCGCGTGATGACAACGTCGAGGGGTTGGTAGTTGTGGGCATTGTACCGATCCTCCAAGGCGATGTAATCCTGTGTTCTCAGCATATTCACCCCACTCCTTGTATAGGTATGACGCGCACGCCTTTAGCAAGGGCATGTTATCACAATTTAGTAGATTGGGAAACCGGTAAACCGGTGCGAGAAGCAATCGCCAACCAATCTACCCGTTTGGCTACCACCAGCATCAGTGGTATAATCCCACTCGTGCAAACGAGGAGGGGACGATGATTCTGATCGCCGGTGCCACAGGTTTCGTGGGGCGGGCCTTGGTGCGCCAGTTGACGGACCAAGGTCGCGAGGTGCGCTGCCTGTTGCGCCCGTCTCAGCACGAGCAGCAACTGGCCCCAGGCATCCCCTTCTCCATCGTCTCAGCCAGCATGAGCGATTTACCCGCCTTGCGCACGGCGATGCAAGATGTGACAGCAATCGTTCACCTGACGGGGAAGGAAGACCTCGACCATGGAGGAACGCTACAGAAACACGTTGAACACACGGCCAACATCATCACAGCGGCGCAGGAGGCGGGCGTGCGTCGCTTCATCTACCTGAGCCGCCTGGGAGCCGACCGCGCTTCCGCCTACTCACTCTTCCGCGCCAGTGGGGAGACGGAGGCTGCCGTGCGCGAGAGCGGACTGGACTACACTACCCTCCAGGCATCCGTCACCTATGGCCTGGAGGACGTTTTTACCAACGTGCTGGCGATGCTGGCCAAGGCGATCCCCTTCGTGTTGCCCATCCCCGACACAAGTCTGTCCCGCTTCCAGCCACTGTGGATCGGAGATTTGGTGCGGTGTATCACAGCCACACTGGACCAGGATGACCTGATCGGGCAGACCATCCCCCTCGGCGGGCCAGAGCACTTCACTCTGGAGCAGATGATGGCGCAGACGCTGGCAGCGGTAGGGGTGCGCAGGCGACTGGTGCGCGTGCGTATGCCACTGGTGCGAGGCGCAGTTGATCTGCTCGACGCATTACTGCCGCGCAATCCCATACCTTACTGGTGGCTCGACATTCTGGCCATGGGTGGTGCAACAGAACTGGGGGCAATTTCGCGCCACTTCGGCTTTGAGCCCGGCCGCTTCGCTCAGCACCTTGACTATCTGCACGACAAGCGCCCATGGCGACGTGACCTGATGCGCCTTGTCTTCAGGGGTGATTATAGGTGAGTAGGGGGCTGCCGGCTAACGGCTTAACGACGCTGGACAAATCCCCCAAAATCATGTATCATTCTACCACCCATCGCTCGCAAGGGTGAGGGTAACTAGCCGATAGGGAGGCTGGATGTTCGGAAAGCAACTAGGTATTGATCTGGGTACAGTCAACGTATTGGTGCACGTAGAGGGGCAGGGAATTGTCTTGCAGGAGCCCTCAGTCGTCGCCATCTCGTCCAATGAGTACAAAATCGTGGCCGTCGGCGAGGAAGCCAAAGCGATGCTCGGCCGCACCCCGGACGTGATCGAGGTGATGCGCCCGATGCGCAACGGTGTCATCGCGGATTATCGAGTGACCCAGCGAATGCTGGAATACTTCATCCACAAGGCCTGCGGGCGCTTTCGCCTGTTCAAACCACGGGTGATGATCAGCGTGCCTTACGGAGTGACGAGCGTGGAGCGGCGAGCGGTGCGTGAGGCCGCACTGGAGGCGGGCGCCAGCCGAGCCCACTTGATACCAGAGCCGTTGGCCGGGGCCATCGGCGCGGGCCTGCCGGTCGGGACACCATCAGGCAATATGATCGTGGACATGGGGGGGGGAGCGACCGAGGCGGCCGTCGCCGCGATGTATGGCATCGTAGTGGCAAATTCAGTCCGCGTGGGCGGCCTGCGAATGGATGAGGCCATCATGGCCTACATCCGTCGCAAGTACAACCTGATGATCGGTCAGCCGACAGCGGAGGAGATCAAGATCCGTATCGGTGCTGCACTGCCGCTGGAGGAGGAGATGCACTTGGAGGTGCAGGGCCGCGATCAGGTCGCCGGATTGCCCCACACCATCACCCTCAGTTCCGAGGAGGTGACCGAGGCGCTCTCTGACCCCCTCTCAGCAGTGATCAGCGTGGTCAGGTCGGTGCTGGAGAAGACGCCGCCGGAATTATCATCGGACATTATCGAGCGCGGCATGGTGCTGCTCGGTGGCGGCGCGCTGTTGCGCAAGATGGATGAACTGATCATGCGCGAGACAGGAGTGCCGACTTACGTGGCTGAGGCCCCTATCGCCTGTGTGGCGTTGGGGGCAGGACAGGCGTTGAAGCAGTACGATATCTTCCGGCGTAGCGTGCCCGGATTGTAGCGCAGAAACATTCGTTCATCTACTCGTACACCTTCCAGTACGGCTTCTCCGGTTCCCAACGTTCGCGGAACTCCTCAGGCGGCCGGGTCAGGATAGCCTCGCACTCAGCGGTGACGGTGCTGTCGGGCAGGCGAATCTCACCGGCTACCTTGGCCCTGCTCGTGCCCGGTCGCTCCACCCAGCCCACGGCTGTCAACAGTGTTCCA
>JAUWOI010000315.1 GCA_030612185.1 Anaerolineae bacterium | reverse complement strand
CCTTGGTCTTGATGTGCACGACGTCCCCGGCGAGGACCCTGCCTGCGACGCAGTGATGGGCCTCAACGGTGGCCTGGCCCACGTCTACCTCCAGCACCGGGCCGGTCACTGGGCCGCCCCTCCGCGCTACGAGGAGGACGTCCTGCCGGTGGCCGAGGCATTTCGCCAGATGAACGAGAGCGGCAAGTACGAGGAGGAACTGCGGGGCAGCCTGGAATTGATCCTGGTGCGGGAAACGGAGCACGAGGGCTGGCAGGGGGAGTATCGCGTCTACCTGGGGAACGGGCGGACGCAGCCCCTCGCCGATTACCTGGCGGCCCGCCCCGAACTGGACTACGCCGACGCGGCCAACCGCATCCGGCTAGCGGCCTCAGTGACGCCGGGGGCCCTGATCCTGGTGGCCAATGGGCGGGAGGGGTACTACTTCGGCGCGCCGCCGCCGGGCGTGCACGGGGGGCTCTACCCGGAGGAGTCCGAGGCGGTGCTGACCTTCGCCTACCCTGGCGGCTCCCCCGACGAGATTGCCTGGTTACAGGAGGCGGTCACAGGTGTGGTGACTGACCGCTGCGCGAACGAGGGCGGCCGGGAGCCCAGCGTAGCCGACATGATGCCCGTTGCGCTGGCGCTGCTGGGGTTGAGCGGGTGATGAAACTCGGAGGGACACAATAGCTGGTAGACTGATGGCTGGCAAACTAAGGTCAGCCTACTTCACCAATCTACCAATTTACCAATCTACCATCTCACTCAATCGTCGCCAGGAACTGCTGCGCCATCGCCCCTACGTCGCTGTCGGTGCGGATGCCCTCCCAGGGGTCGCCTGGTCGCACCAGGTTGACGACGACGATGTTGGCCCCATTGAAGATGGCACTGCGCGCCTCTTTAATGTCCACGCCCCCGGCGGCCGAGATCAGCACGTCGAACTTAGAGCGCACGCGGTTGACGTGCCGGTACTGGATCACCTTCCCGCGCGTGCCCTCCTCATCCCGACCACGGTGCAGCACCACCACGTCCGGCGGCCTCCTCAACTGCCTCACTGCCTTCAAGGGATCATCCACGCCGAGCATGTCAATCATCGAGACCATCCCCAGTTGGGTGCAGTGAGCGATAAAGAGATCGAGCGCCTCGGTGGGCGAACTGCCGAGGACGGTCGCTGCTGTCGCGCCGGCCGCCCGCACCATATCCACCTCGCCCAGCGCCCCGTCCACCGTTTTCAGGTCGGCGACGATGTGGCCGCGCCAAAGGGCGCGAATCACCCGGATACCGGCCACGCCCTCCCGCTTGATAAAGGGCGTACCGGCCTCGATGAGGATACGCCTACTGCGCACGATAGTGGGTAGGACACGCTTCACGAGCCCCACGTCGTAGTTGAAGGCGATCTGCAAGTAACGCGTCTTGTTATCGAGCGTGGCTGCGCTTGCAGACGCCATCCGTTGGAGCCCCTCCTGGAGTCTCTGCAAGTAGCGGGTCTTAGCGCCGGGCATAATGACCGCTCAGTCCGTCTGTCCCTCGACGAGGGAGCCGAGCGTGCGGCCCAGGTCGGAGGGCACGAAGAGGACGATCTTCTCCGAAGGGTCGGCGGCGATGTCGCGGATCGTCTGCAGCGTGCGCAGGTGCAGCGCCCCCTTGCTCTGCGCCAGGATTTCCGCCGCCTGCTGCAGATTCTTCGAGGCGGCAAGTTCCCCATGCGAGGCAATGATCATCGCGCGGCGCTCCCGCTCTGCCTCTGCCTGCTTCGCCATAGCCCGCTTCATCTCAGCCGGCAGTTCGACCTCCTGGATCTTGATGGACTCGACGTCCACGCCCCAGCCGTTTGTCTCGGTGTCTACGATCTCCTTGATGCTCTCGGCGATATGCTCCCGCTCGGTGAGGACAGAGTCCATCTCGCTGTTGCCGATCACGTCTCGCAGCGCCGCCTGTGTGTACTGGCGGATCGCGTACACATGATCCTGGATTTTGATGATCACGTCCTCAGGACTGATGACCTTGAAATAGACGACTGCGTTGACGAGCATTGGGATGTTGTCCTTGGTCATCACTTCTTGCCGGGGGATGTCGGCCGTCTTGATGCGCATGTCTACCTTGCGCATCGTCTGCACGACAGGAAAGAGGAGGGTGATGCCGGGCTTGCGCGTGCCGGAGTACTTGCCCAGCGTGAAGACCACGCCTCTTTCGTACTGGTACAGCACTTTTATCATTGACAGAAGCGATGTGCCGACTGCGATAAAGATGGCGACGAGCACACAACTACCGAAAGTTATCCATTCGGGCATGATATGCCTCCTTTTTTTGCGCTGAGGTGAGATTACCGACGATGGGAGTATTGTAGCATGTTCGGCCCGGCAATGCAAGCCCGGCTTCTCTCGATTTGCACGTTTGGCCGGAACCTCTATAATGGTCTATGCTCAACCTTCGCAAAACTTCACAGCAGGAGAGAAGCCCATGTCATTCTTCAGCGTAAGCGAACTGCCCGGAACGGAGATGCTGCCGGGTATCGTGCGCCGGGCGGTCTACCTGGAGCACGTGATGATGACCTTCTTCGACTTCGCGCCGGGGAGCGTGGTTCCAGAGCACGATCATCCGCACGAGCAGATCACCTACGTCGTGCAGGGGGCGATGGAGTTCCGCCTGGGGGGCCAGACGCGGGTGCTGCGGGCCGGCGACGGCGCCTGCTGCCCGCCTGGCGTGCCCCACAGCGCCGTCATCCTCGACGAGCACACCGTCGCCCTCGACGCCTGGTACCCCCTGCGCGAGGAGTACAAGTAGCGGAGTGCGGCCGCGCGGGGCACTTGTAACGGCCGCGTCGCTGGCGTGGGATACACCTGGGACGACGACCCGGCCCGCGCGCACCCGAACTACTACGGCTATCTGGATCCAGCCGTCTTCGTCGAGAACTGTCGGCCTTAGACACCATCAATTTGGCCAAGGCTGAGGCCGCGAACAAGGCTCCGCTCCGTATCTGCTTCGAAAATAGATGTGGGACAAGATGCCATCTAGTCTTACTCTCGGTTCATTTTCGTCCTTGGTGGTGAGCCGAGGCTCATGGCAACTTCTCAATAAGTCAGGCAAATGTCTACATGCGGAGGTGGCTCCCATACTGCCGGGTTGCCGGGCGTTGTAGCCCGGATCGCTTGGCCCCAAGATATCGAGAAGACACACCAGAACTCCCATAGGAAGATGGGGCGCTGGGAAGGCAAATATGGGTCATTGTCCCATTGACATAGCCTTGGAGAACGAGTATACTGTTCTTGAGCAGCGAGTGTAATCCGTTGCCGGGCGTGGGAGCCCGGACTGCTTGGCCCCAAAATACTGAGAAGATACGAGGAAACAATCTTTCGGTCAGGTCTGACCCCCAAGGAGTAAGGCCGTTTCCAACTGCCACTTTCACTGTAGCACGACTGTAGTTCCTTTTTGCCGTGAGCAGGCTGCAGGGCGACGCATGCTTTGACAACTTCAGCAGCGTGCATAGGGACCATCTGACGCGAGCGCTCCGCGCCGTGACTGACGTCTTTTGCCCCAGACCGCAGCAACAATGGGCCTCGCGCACCAGTGGGCGGGGCCAGGTGGATCACGTGTCAGGTGGGGAGCGAGTGTATTTTCACTGTCCCGACCAGTTAATAGCTTTCCTCAAGGAGGTGATGGGAAATGGAATGAGGATCAGCGGAGATGGTACGGCTTTAGAGGAATCCCATAGGCAGAATGAAAGGAGTAAACGATGAAAATCTTCGAATTGGCTCAATCAAACCGAAGGCTGCGGCCTGTGCGGCTGGGCGTCACCGTGGGGCTGGCAATGCTGTTCCTCGCGGCTTTGCTGTGGGGACTGCAAGGCGTGACCCCGGCCCACGCCGACCCCGGCATACTCTATGTGGACGGCACTACTGGCAGTGACACCACGGGTTGCACCGACCCTGCTGCGCCCTGTGAAACCATCGGCTACGCGCTCAACGAGGCAGGGAACGGCGACGAAATCCGCGTCGCCGTGGGGACTTACATGGAGACGTTGGACATCCACATCACTGTAACTCTGAAGGGCGGCTACACGATGAGCGGCACGCTCTGGCTGCCTCCTGGCTCCGGCGAGACGATCGTGGATGCCAACAGTGCTGACGACCCCGTGATCTCGATTACCTCGGGCGCCAACGTCACTGTGGAGGGCTTTACCGTGCAGGGTGCAAACCACACCAGTGATGCCGGCGGTGGATTCGCTATCAATGGTGCTACCGTGGTCATCAGCGATACCGTGGTGCGGAACAACTCTGCACAAAACGGCGGTGGTATCTCTGCTGAAGGCGACACGAATGTGTCCCTGATTAACAGTACCTTTACCGCTAACGCTGCTGATGGTGGTGCAAGCGGACTTGCAGGTGGCGTGCTTGGGTATGTAGTGATACAAAACACAGTTTTTGCCGAGAATACCGGCGACTGCGTGCTAGAATTTGAGAGTGGCCAGCCCTTCGAGATCATCGGCGGGCAGGTGGTCAGCAACACCGTATCAGGGTGGAGGGCCATCGGGATCAATTCCTCGGGCACGATCAGCGGCACAGCGGTTTTGAGCAACACATCCACAGGTATAGGTGTTCAGCCCAACGGGATTGTCTCAGCACAAAACCTGACCCTACGGGGTAACGCCGGGGGAATCGCGAATAGCGGTGTCCTGACCATCACCAACTCGGTCATTGAGAACAACAGTGGTGGCGGTTCGTCCGTCGTCAGTTCGGAGAACTCTGCGGAGACAAACCGCCTGATAATGGACGGCTGCACTATCCGGGGAAATAGCACGCCTGGCGCTGTGCGCATTACAACCGGCTACGCCGAAATTCGCAACACTAAGATCGTGGACCATGTGGTTACAGACCCTCACGTCGCCATAGTCATTATTGGGGAAGCGGGCACTACGCCAACTGTCGAACTGGTCAATGTTCTCCTCGCCGATAACGAATCAGAACAGCCTGTCGTAGACGTCACCAGCGAGACTGGTTCTGCTATGCTGATGAACGTCACAGTGACCGGGAACCAAATCTCTGGTAACCCGATTCTGCACACGCATGGGGCCATGACTCTCACCAATATCATCGTGTGGGGTAACACTACCAGCGGTGATATGCTCGGCGGTCCGGGCACACTCCTGGTGAGCTACTCGGACATCAAGGGCGGCTGGACGGGCACCGGCAATCTCGACGCCGATCCGCTGTTCGTGGACGCGGCCAACGGCGACTACCACCTGGGAGTAGGTTCCCCCTGCGTTGACAAAGGTACTCTGATCGGCGCGCCGACGCACGACATCGAGGGCACTCCCCGCGCCGCCGCGCCCGACATGGGCGCCTACGAGTGGACCGGCTTCCGCATCTTCCTCCCCCTCGCCCTCCGCAACTCCTGATCCTATCCTCTACCAACGACAGCGGGCCTCGCTCACCCTCGAGCGAGGCCCGCTTCGCTGACTGCCAATCGCTGACTGCTAACTACTAACCGCTGATGTCTTCGCCTCCCCCTGCGTCACCCTCAGCATACACAGGATCGCCAGGGCAAAGAAGGCCGGCGTCACGACGAAGATCAGGTTGTAGTCGCCGCCGCCCCACTCCACGATGTAGCCGTTGATCATCGGCCCCGCCACGGCTGCCAACCTGATAAAATATCTCGTCCCTCAATGTTACCTACAAAATTTATTTTAGAATCCTTGAGTAATTTCTGGGAATTAAAAATCAGCTCGTTC